>NZIY01000007.1 GCA_002691795.1 SAR116 cluster bacterium | reverse complement strand
CATTTAAATAATTAATTTCGGGCTCATATAGAGCCCGTTTTTTTAAATTGTTATTTAAGGAGGAGATTAATAACAACAATTTAAAAAGTAAATTTAAATTTGTAGTTTTAAAGTGTTGTTATTAGAATTCTGTTTTGCATTTATTGAAATATTATTTGCATATAAATTACACCCCAATCTGTTACACTCGCTTACTATATATTTACACATACCCCCATGGCTCATGCCCGGGTAATGTGAACACTTTAAGTGTTACATATAAGTGTATTAATTAGGAAGGTATTATTAGCATCACCCCATAAGATGATTAAAATTAATAATTATATTTAAATATTTTATCACATCATGGTGAAGTGAAATAGTGTGCTCTAGAGGACAAGTATTCCTATCCTATGCACCAATCACATTGTTATATAAGCTCTACCTTAGATTAGGATTTATTACTGTAATGTAAATAAACACGAAATGTGCATCAGTTTGTGAATCACTAAAATTAACCGTTAATAATATAGGGTAAAAGAAAGTTATAACCTAGACTTGGGTTGTGAAACAATATGAGAACCAAATATGTAGTAAATCATTTATTGAAAAGGTTTCTGACGTGTCTACTGATGAAGATGGGTTTATTTAAATTGAAGTTGAAGATATACTGAATATTGAAAAGTAATTATCTAAATGTAAAAATAGAAATAGAATTTGATTGAGCAAATAAAAAAAATGAAAAACATTAGTAGAAGAAAGTTTACAAAAATTTTAGGCTGTGGTTGCGCTTTTAGTATGACTAGTTGCTCATATAACCCAATTAACAAAAGGTCTCAACTGAATATAGTCCCTGATAGTATTATTAAACACATGAGTGATGAGTATTATTATGAATTTCTTTCCGATAATGACCTAGTGAAAGATAAAAAGCTAGTGAAGAAAGTTAGGGAGATAGGAAGAAGAATTGAAATTGGTATTGAAAAATATTTTGAAAAAGAAAATAGATTAAATGAGTACAAAAAATATCAATACGATTATGAAATTAATGTTGTAAAAGATAAAAGAACAATAAATGCTTTTGCAATGCCTACAGCTAAAATAGTTTTTTATTCAAGAATTTTTGACTTTGCTAATAATGAAGATGAAATAGCAACAATAATGGGTCATGAAATGGGTCATGTGGTTGCATGGCATTCAAAAGAAAGAATGAGTCATGCAGTAGCTTTAGAGTTTGTATCATCTGCAACTGGCGGGATAATTGGTTCAGGCTCAGCATTAAGTGAAATTGGTTATTTTCTTCCTTTTAGCAGGTTTCAAGAAACTGAAGCTGATGAATTAGGTTTGAGGTTTATGACATTAGCAGGTTATAAACCTGAAAGTTCAGTCTCATTTTGGATAAATTTAAAAAACTACTCAGAAAAACTTGAAAAATATAAATCTAAACATGATCTAGGGGCTAAGTTCTTAAGAAACTTACCTCAAGTTTTAAGAACGCATCCAATCACAGAAAATAGAATCAAAAACTTAAATAGGTTAATACCACAAGTTAAGATGGAATATATTTAATTTCCTAATAATAGTTTATTTTTAGCTTTCTCGTACTCTTTTTTTGACAAATCACCACTTTTATACATCTTAGTGAGTTCTTTTAGTTCTTGAGTAAGTGAAGATTTTGTTTTAGCCATTTCTTGAGATGTGTCTTTACAGTTTTTATCTTTTTTAAGATTTTCTAATCTTTCAATTCTTTTATCAGCTGCACTCAATGAGTTTTTATAATTTTGACTTTTAGCAATCATGTTAAAAGGAAAATAAAGAAGACCATCCATAATATCTGCACCTGATATTCCAGATTTATCTTCGTTAACTCCATCAATCACTACTTGAGCACGTACAATTTCTTTATCAATTTCTGAACAAGTTAAACTCCTATCTTTTGATTGATAAGCACTTACAACATCATGAGATGCACTTCCAGCGCAACCAACTAAAATAAGAAATAACATAACAATAAAGAGATTTTTCATAATTAACATTAACAAAACTTTTTTTTCATNCAATTATTTTNTAAAAGTAACAAACATAAATTTTTTAACACACTTACACCCCAATCTGTTGTACACATAAACTATATACATCTACCCATACCAACATGGCGCATGCTTGGGGTATACACATTTAAAATGTTAGGCAGTATAAATCTCTTTTTAATAAGGTTATAAATGACACCTAGGATATCTAGAGTTACCTNTATTAAGAACAGTTATTTTATATATAAAATAAATTGTGAAACAAATCGTGCGTATTGATATCACGATATGAATACATACCCTGAGCTATAGCTAGAATGATATTATTTGTGGAGCATACACAAGGAATAGAACTCTTCTAGAGCGCATCACTTACTGTTAAAATATCAGCTTTAATAATTGATGTACAAAAATATTTTGTTTAGTGCGTCAAGGGGGTAGACCATATGGTAGACCGTATTACAAATATTTGTTAAAATTAAATATATTAAATATTATTCAACATGATAAAAAAGAAATTTCAAAAAACTTTTCTAGGATATGTTTGTCCTTATAATAAAGAAATATTAAAAAAAATCTCTATAAATGGAAATTTTTTTTTAAGGTCTTATAAAAATAAATATCCAATTATTAATGAAATACCAAGATTTGTTGAGCTCAAGAATTATGCAAATGATTTTGGGTTTCAATGGAAAAAATTTAGAAAAACTCAATTAGACTCTTTTTCTGGTTTAACTATTTCTGAAGAGAGATTAAAGAGGGTTTTAAATATGCCGTTAAAGGATTTAAAAAATAAAAAAGTATTGGAGGCTGGATGTGGTTCTGGGAGATTTTCTGAAATTCTTCTTAAATATGGTGCGGTTTTAACCTCATTTGATTTGTCGGATGCAGTTGAAGCTAATAAATTAAATAATCCATCACTTAATATTTGCCAAGCTAACATTATGCATATGCCATTTCAAAATGATTGCTTTGACATTGTGTTATGTATTGGTGTGTTGCAGCATACACCAAGCCCTGAAAAATCAATTGAGAAATTATTAGAAGTTTTAAAGCCAAAAGGGTTATTAGCAATTGACCATTATAGAAGAAAATGGAGAAATATTTTACCCCCTCCTGTTGGTACAGCTACATTTTTATACAGACCAATTATACTTTTAATAAAAAGTAAACATAGATTTAAAGTAATTAAAAAGATTTTTGACTTTTGGTTTCCTATTCATTGGAAATGCAGAAAAAGTAAATTTATTCAAAGATTACTTAGAAGAATATCTCCTATTCATTTTTATTATAACTCTTTAAGTTTGAAAAATAAAAAAATGTTTTATGATTGGGGATTGTTGGATACTCATGATTCTTTAACCGATTTTTATAAACATCATAGAACTGTTAAACAAATCGTATCCCATTTAAAGCATAAAAATTGTCAACAAATTAAATTCTATATTAATCCAATGGATGGAGTTGAAGGAACTGCNATTAAATCTTCAAAAAAAATAAATTTAAAATATTNATNTTACTTATAAACTGACACCGNTAATCTTTGACACTCACCAACTATATATTTACACANACCTACATNGCTCATGCGTGGTTAGAAATATATAGTTGGTGAGTGTCANAGATTNGGATGTTGTTAAAAAATTAAATATTGTTTAAACTAAAATTGTAAATTTTAAGGAGAATGATATGACAGCTGAAGAGATTGTTTTAGGTGGTTATAAAAACTTTGCAGAAGGTGATATGGAATCCCTTGCAAAAATATATCATCCAGAATGTAAAATCACTATAAATGGAAGCCATTCTTTATCAGGAACCTACTTTGGTTTTCAATCTTTTTTAGAAAATGTCCTCGCTAAATTAGATAATGTCTGGCCAGGTTTTAATCTTGATATAGAAAAAGTAGTTTCAAATGAAACAGATGTTTGTGTTTTTGTTCAAGTTACTGCAGAAAATTTAAATTCAAAATCTGTTCATCACTTTGTTATTAAAGACGGTTTAGAGGTTGAGTTTAACTTGTATGATGATAGTCAAAAAATGTCTGAGGCTATGAAAGTTTTAAATTAATAAATTTTATAAAAGGTAATTAGTATGTCAATATACAATAAAATGATAAAAGCAATTGATAATTGTAATTTAGATGACTATTTGAATTTACTTCATGATGACTATGTCTTTATAAGGCATCAGTCAAATCAAGAGGTGCCTAAATCTGAATGGATACCTGTAGTTACAGGAATGTTTGACGCGATGAAAGAAGGAAATCTTAATTTTGTAAATAATAGATGTATTTATGAAAATGATGATATTTTAGTAATACATAATATAGGATACTTTCCTGATAATACCAAAGAAGCTATAATNGCTGTTCATACATTATCTAATGGTAAAATTATAAAAACTGAGAGTGGTGCAACTCGTATTAATTAATTACAATCTTTAATTANATTACTTATTTATCATGACAAAAAACTCTATCACGTTCAATAAGTTTTATTTTTTTATTAACTTTAACTTCATTAAATTCATTCGTCATAATTTTCATTATTTAGTCTGAATCTTTTTTAGAGTTAAATTTTGAAATAACAAATCCTGAATTATCAGTTGCTATATAAATTTCACAACTGTTTTGATCATTCTTTACATTCTTGGGTTTCATTATATTTGCATAAAGGCAATAATCATATCACAATTAATTTTTGACGTTGATTGAAATTCAGCAATTCTGGCAAACATCTTTAAACCTATAATTTATTATAAAATACAGAGATAATACAAAAATTTAAATATACAAATAAGATACAATTTAACTATCAACTCCAAAAATGGATTAAATTTACACAAATTTGATTATTTTTAATTAAATTCTCAAAAAACATTATTAATATTTAGTGATATTATGTTAATTTATAAGTTATATTTATTAATGGACTATAAATGACTACATCAAAACTTATCAATTATACTACGAGAGAATTTGTTTCTGAAAATGAGTTAGAGTTATATACTGCTAGACAAGATGATATTTTCTCACCTGAAGTGATTGAGGAATTTAAAAANGCAGGNATGTTAAGAAGAGTTTTAACAAGAATTTGGAATAAAGAAGGNGTTGCAAGNGTTGGNATATTNTTTGAATANANNGATGAAAAANCTTTTGTNGCTTGNCAGACATTNTTAGANAAATANCATGCACCAAANGTAAAAACTTTTGTTAATAAAGTTATTGGAAGTAGAGGTATTGTACTTCACGAGTTTACGGCAGAGGATTTTAAATAATATTTAATCTTTAAATATCTATTTAATGTAATTTATACACTCACAACCCAATCTGTTATACACGCTAACTATATACATCTGCTCATACTCCCATTTCCAATGCCCGGTGAGTGAGGGCACTTAAGGTGTTATTATATATAAGTTTATTGATAAAGTGGGTATTAATAACACTTAGGATGTACTACGTGCCCTATACTAATGACGGTTAAGACCATATGTTAGACCATTTGCACCTGTTGACACAGTCTGTGTAATCCATAAACTGTTGGTGTTTGCTTGTGCTGCAATATTAATGGTGCACTTGAAGTGTATACAAAGCTTTTAAAACGTATTACTTCCTGTTAATTTACCATTTTAACTTATTGATATACAAGTATATTTGTTTTAGTTCGTTAAAGGAGTGGTTCATATGGTAAAAGCAATAACTAAAGAAACTTTATTTATGAATGTTATGGAGTTAGATTTTGTCACAAAAATTGAGCTTGAACATTGGATGGCAACTTTTGAAGAAAAGGTATGGACCAAAGACATTATGGAAGAATTATCAAAAGCAGGTTTAGTTAGAACTACGGCTGCTCAAGTTTGGAATAAAGACAATCATAGAATTACAAGAATTTTTGAATATGAAAATGAAAAGTCTTACAAAGCTTGTCAGGCAATTATAGAAAAAAAAATTATGCCAAAAGCCAAGGCAACTTATAATTCTAAAATCAGAAATAATAGAGGCATCATTTTTTATGATTATAGAAGTTAACTTGAACTTTTCATATTCACTTATTAATAATGGTAATTTATAATCACATTTAACATATATTTCACTTGATTAAATTAACTAAACTATATGTATCTTTATAACCCCTTTTTTTATTGACATTGATAATAATTATCATTATCATTCTTATATGAAATCAAATTTTTTGCTATTTTCTAATTTAAGTAATACTGAACAAATTATTCTATGTGGAATAAGAACATGGGCTAATAATATCAGGTTAAATAAAGACCCAATTCAAGCACTTAAATGTTTTTACAAACCCTTATACTTAGAGGGTATCTCAACTCTAACGAATAAATTTATGAGTATTATTTGCATTGGTTACAAAGTTCATTTAGATTTAAGGTGTAATTGCAATATGATTATTTCAAATCATGAGCAAATTTTGTTAGAATCGTTTTACTATTCACAAATACGTTTTGAGGATTTAGAAAAAAAAACTTTAAATAATATTGTTAAAGATAGTTATATTGAAGAAGCCATGTGTATAACTAAAAAAATTAATAAAGTTTTAAAAAAAAATACATATGAAATTAAATGCAGAGATGGATTTTTTAAATCAAATTTTAAATGTTCCAATTAACAAATTTTAAGAGTTTTGAAACNAAGTAAATTTTAAAACATACTTAATTTGTTTCACCAACCAACTATAAGCATATACCGACAAGCCTACGGCTGTAATTGTNTGTTTACAATTAAAATGCTTAGCAGTTAATTGACATTTCATGNAGTGNATTGTTAANACCTATAGTATCNAAAGNTACCTATATTAAGAACAGNTATNTTAGTAACACACAAACTAATGCACATTTTGTCANTATTGACATTNCATTAATAAATCCTATTCTANGNNAGTTCTTTTGACAACTTAAGNAGNNCATAAGATAGGAATTTATGTCTCGTGCGCACTATTTACTTATAAAAATTNNATGTGATTTNTTCTATTATGGAATTGGCAAATTTAAAATCAAAAAAATCATTTGGTATGACACTTTCCTTAATAGAGGTGACTTCAACTATNATGATTGCATCTTTTGTAAAACTNATAGCAGTTGACCTGTCTGTTTTTTTGATTTTATTTTTTAGATATTTATTTTGCATACCATTATTATTTTTAACATCCTTCTATCAAAGGAAGAAAGATACTTTTAAAATTATATCTAAGTCAGGGCTATGTGTAAGAACTGTAGCTGGATTATTTTCATTTGGTTTTTTATTTGCCGCNCTTAAATACATAGACTTAAGTTTGATGACCACATTATTTAACACAATTCCATTATTTGTTACATTGTTAGCACCAATTCTTATTAACGAGAGAATTAGTTTCTTTAAAATATTTATGGCTTTGATAGGATTTATAGGAGTTTTTTTAATAATTAATCCAAGCTATGAGTTATTAAAATTTGACAATTTAGGAATTTTTTTTGGAATTCTTTGCCCCTTTTGTGCATCAATAATGCTTATTTCTTTGAGGAAGTTGGGTAATACAGACCATCCTACTACTACAGCTTTGTGGTATAATATATTTGGAGCAGTAGTATTTTGTTTAATTTGTATAATTATTAATATTGATTTTAGAGTAATCGAAAATTTTTATTTTATTTTGATTTTAATTGGTGTTTTATCAAGTTTACAACAGATATGTTTGTCTTATAGTCATAAATTACTTCCAGTTACTCTTTTAGCTCCTTTAAGATACATATCAGTTCCTTTAGGAATATTAGTTGGAATAATTTACTTTGAAGAAAAAATGCAGCCTTTGTTTTATTTAGGAGCATTTATAATTGGCTTAACTTGTATTTTAATTGTATCAAAAGAGGATATTAAAATTAATTCAAAATAAAATCCTTTAATTGTTACCTAAATCATGTAGGTTAATAAATATGTAAATTGTTTGTAAATTAACAATGGTAAAATTGAGTCAATATAAATTAGATATATACGCACAACAAATTTTAGATGATTATGATGCAAAAACACCAGGAGGAATTTTTAAGGACAAAATTTCTATAAGTCTTGAAGATGCTTTACGTATTCAGTCTGCAGTAACAAATTTGAGAGAGCAAAGGGGTGAAGAGGTTATAGGTTATAAAATTGGGTGTATTTCTAAAAATACTCAAATTAAGATGGGCTTTACAAAACCTGCTTGGGGAAGACTTTGGAAAAATGAATTGTATTCTGATGGTGTCATTTTAGAAAAAACTAATTATTCTAACCCTGCAATTGAAGCAGAATTTGGTATTATATTAAATCGTGACTTAAAACCTGAATTTTTAAATTTAGATTATATTTTAAATTCAATAGAAACCATTCATCCTATAATTGAAATACATAATCTTGTTTTTAATGGTAATCCACCTTTTGGTGCAGAACTTCTTGCTAATAATGCAATCCATGCTGGTGTAGTAATAGGAAAACCAACAAAAGGAAACATCAATTCTAGAGTAACTGACCTAAAACTGATATTTAATAATGAGATAATTGACACATGGTCAGATAAAAGGTGGCCCTATGACATGTTGTCAGAAGTACAATGGTTAGTTACAGAACTAGAAAAGATAGGTAGCGTTTTGAAAAAAGGTGACTTAATTTTAACTGGAGCATATGGACTCCCAATTCCTATAAATGATAAAAAATTGATTGAAGTCACTTCATCTTTATTTGGAAATGTATCTGCTATTTTTAAATAAAAGTGAATTTAGAAAAAAATACATTAGTTAAAAATGCAACTAATAATTTATGAAGGTTTATTAAAATAATTTNATGGGAATTTTGTTTAAATATTTTAATAATTTTTCAAAAACAACAATATCTATTATTTTAATGATTATATCTGGTTTTAGTTTCATTATAATGCACAGTGCTGCAAAATATTTATCTGATGAAATACACGTTTTTGAAATCACTTTCTTAAGATGTGTGCTTGTAATTTTTGTTCTTGCGCCCTTAATATTTAAACAAGGGTTAAGTACATTTATAACTAAACAACCAAAACTTCAAGTTTATAGAATTATAACTAATTCAATTGCAATGCTTTGTTTTTTTTATGGGCTAACAATTACTACTTTATCTCAAGTTACAGCACTAAATCTATCAGTTCCAATTTTTACAACTTTTTTAGCNATTATCTTCTTAAAAGAAAAAGTTANATTTAGAAGAACAGCAGCTTTGTGTGTTGGGTTTATAGGTTGTGTTATTGTTTTAAGACCAGATGTTTCAATAAACTTTGGTGGGTTTTTAATACTCATATCATCTTTTATATGGTCAATATCNCTAATTTTTATTAAAAAATTAACTGAAACAGACTCTGCTGTTACAATTTCACTTTATGCTGGAGTTGGAATGATACCTGCTACTTTTATTGCTGCTTACCCTTATTTAAAATTGCCAAATTTTAATCAATTTNTGATAATTATTTTTATAGCAATTACAGGAACTATTGCTCAAACTNTTTTAAATAGTGCCTTTAAGAGAGGTGATTTAACAATATTATTGCCATTAGATTTTCTGAAATTAGTTTGGGCAGTTTTAATAGGTTATACAGTTTTTGTAGAAAGTACTCCTTATACTTTATGGTTAGGAGGTTTGCTTATTGTTGGTTCTTCATCTTATATCGCTTGGAAAGAGAAAAAGTAATTTTGTTTTGTTATTAAATTATTATAATTATATATATTTTATAAATACGAATTATTTAAATAAGGAGTAATTGATGATAGTTAAAATGACAATTGATTTAGAGAGAGGATTTATTCCATGGAAAGAAATGTTTATTAAAAATGAATATAGATTAAATGAACACGGTGGAAGGCTAGTGTTTGCTGGAACAGAAAAAGAAAATGATAATAAATTAACAGTTATAATGGAATTTGATTCTCCAGAAGCTCTCCAAAGTTTTGCAGGTGATGAAGAGTTGGCTAAGATAAGAGCAGCTTCAGGCGCCAAGTTAGAAACTTCAATCGCAATAATAATGAGTTCAGATTCATTCACAAAGACGTAAAATTCTTTAATTAAATCTCAATATGATGTATAAATAGTTGTGTAGGTGAGGAAAAATAATGGAGTTTAAATAACATGAGCAGCAAGTACATTGGATTATTTATATGCATGTTTATTATAATTGGTGCTATGTCACACGTAGGGTTTAGTTATTATAATGATCTTCAAAGCTTTTTATTTGTTAGTGGTGGAAGCTTTGGTTATGCATTGTTAAAAAACCAAAAAAATAAATTTATAATTAATTGTGGTAATGGTGCTGTTTATTTTGGATGGTTTGGTTCTTTAATAGGATTAATAGCTTTAACCGCAGGTAGATCGAATAACTGGGGTGATATTGAAAAAACGGGAATTGCTTTATCTATATTAATGTTAACTTTATTTTACGGTTATATAATTAAACTAATATCACTTGTATTTAATAAAAGCAGCTAATTTTTACCTAGGGTAGAAAAATTAACAATGAATTAAATATTTATCTTAGTTTATAAAAGCTCTAACCGTAGCAAATATTGCAATAACATAGACTAACATTATTATAAGTAATGAGTTAACTGAAAAACCTTTCATAAATGTAGATTTAGCCATTTGAGAAGCTTGGTAAATTAAATCTGGCCAGGTATATGATACAAAATCACCTTGTGTAAAAATGACTTTAATTTTATTGTTTTCGTCCACTACTGGTAGTCTTCTAAATCTGTCATTTGACATAATTCTTAACCAGTCTAAAACGTTATCATTTTCATTTGCNACTCTTGGATTTTTTGTCATAATTTGATCTAATTTGGTTGTTTTTGAAGATAAACCATTTTTAACAAGCTTTTTAACAATATCTCGTTCGGTAACAACACCAATGACTTTATCTTGTTTGTCTACAATAACAACAGATCCATAATTTTTTTCAGACATAATNGAAACAGCATCAGAAACTTTGTCATTTGCATAAAAAGTNACTGGTTTAGGTTTTGTTTTAAACTCTGGTCTGTCAACTAAGCGTGTTCCTATACGTGCCATAAATATCTCCATAAGATAGTTTGTTGTGATACTGATTATATTGTTTGATAAAATTCTATGGANTTAATATGAATACTATATAACAGATGTCAACCCTTCACCCATTGTATTGTATAATAAACTAATTAAATCTTTCATTTCCACAATCTTATATTGGAGATTTTTAGTGATTTGGATTTTAGGATTTATAATTTTTCTTACTTATGATCAAATAATCTATAATAAATAAAAATTTTGAAGTTTAGATTTGTTTGCTAAACTGAGTTCATTTAAGGTATAGTTTTTTATGGACTTCAAAAATGCCTAATTCAAAATTAATGAGCTATATAACTAGTGACTTTCAAACTAAAAGTGATTTAAAAGTTGGTGAAATTGAATGGGAAAAAATCATGCAACAAAGATTTGATAAGTTCAAAAATGCTGGTGCACTTCGACAAACTGTAAGCCAAATTTGGAATAAAGAAGGCGCATTACGTTTAGGTCATTTATGGGAATATAGAGATGAAAAATCATTTATAGAATGTCAGAAGATTTTTAGGGAAGCAGAAATTGAATTTAAAGAAAAAACTGGAATTGAATGGAGAGTTTTTTCTAATAGAGGCGTTATTTTATATGACGTTGAGTATTAATGATTTAAAATCTTATAAAAATTATATTTGCATCTATTACATCTTCTTAAAAAGCCTACGGTAACGGCTTGTAGTAGCAATATTTATAATAAATAAAAATGCTAACCAAAATGCAAGTACGAGATACTCTTCTTTTGGAGCATCTAATGTATAAAAAATTACAAGGCCTACAATACACATATTAAATATATATATTTTAACAAAACTTATAGGATAAACTTCTTTACTTAAACCTAAAACAAATTGAAGACCATAAAAAGCAAGTGTTAAAAAAAGTGCTATTCTGAGTGTTTGCATTCTATGAAATGGAAGCTCACCTTGTTCAATAATTGTAAATGGAAATTGTATTGATACGCCAAACAAACTAGTTATGGATACAATTAAAAGCCAAATAACTAGACAGAAAACTAAAAATTTTGCTAACAGACGCATAACAATAAATTAGCAGAAAGTTAATAATAAAACTAATCATTATTATTTATGTTAAAATAAAACAAAAAAGTAGACTTATATGAAATTCATATTTTTAGGTAAATATAGTAACGAAGGTCTAAGTGGGTTTTTAAAAAATCCATCTCAAGACCGTAAATCAATAATTTTATCTATGATGGAAAAGGCTGGTGGTGTTTTAGATAACATTTTTTTAACTAGAGGAACTTATGATGTTGTTGTGGTTGGATCGGCAAATGATTTTGAAACAGTAGGTGCTATTAAAATGGTTATAATGTCAACTGGAGCTTTCGATGAAGCAGTAATATTAGAAGAAACAGACTTTAAAAAAATAGCACAGAAAGCATCAGAAATAACAAGCTTTTACAAATCACCTAATTCATGATTTTCAAAAATATAAATTACAAACGTAAACATGTGTTTGAAATTTAAAAAATTCATAATGTAATTAATATATGATTGAGTTATTTCAATTTAAGAATTCAGATGAAATCTAACTAAATCTTTTTTTACATTATTTACTTTATCATTTAA
>NZIY01000006.1 GCA_002691795.1 SAR116 cluster bacterium | reverse complement strand
TTAGCTGATTTTTGAGAAAATATTAATGCTAATTTTTCTGCTTCTTCATTTANTTTTGATTTAACAAAAATATTATTAATNAGNCCCATTGANAATGCNTCTTTANTTCCNAATGTNTNGCCACTAAAAAGTANTTCAAATGCTTTNTACCTACCTATAATTTTNGGCAAATGAATAAAATGTATAGCNGGTGGAAGNCCTAAATTTATCTCTGGGTANCCAAAAGATGCATCCTCTGAGGCTAAAATNANATCACAAGAAATNGCTAANGTCATTCCACCNCCTCTNGCAGAACCGTTNACNACAGCTATTGTNGGNTTTCCCATNTTATATTGTATATCCCAAAGTTTGACGTANAGTCTTTCNAGAAATTCTCTTACTTTTAAAATTGGTTTATCAATNAGAATNTCNANATCTAAACCAGCGCANAATATTTTNTCAAGATTACTTTTAATNAANACTGCTCTTACAGTCNNATNATTTTTTGCTAATTCTAAAGNNNTTAATATTTCATCNAGAAGNTGAATATTAAANGCATTNANTGGNGGNCGATTTATAATTATTTCTGAAATAGGGGACTTGATTTGATAATTTAAAAATTGAAATTCTTGCAATTTGCTATCCAGTTTGTTTTTAGTTATCTGATATATTTTTATAAGAAGTCAAATTAACGTTTGTAACAAAAATGTAATATTNTTTTAATATATTCGCAATACGAATCAATCATATAACAAACATAATTTTTATGGAGTATTTATGTTAAAAAAATTGATTACTGCTGGTTTTGTACTTGCTTTAAGTACAACAGCATCAAACGCAAGAGAGTATATTAGTATTGCTGGCTCATCTACAGTATTGCCTTTTGCAACAATTATTGCTGAAACTTTTGGTAAAGATCCAACAATTAAAACTCCTGTTGTAGAATCTGGTGGTTCCTCAGTAGGAAAAAAGGGTGTTTGTGAAGGTATTGGTACAAAATTTATCGATATTGGTAATGCATCTTCAAGGATGAAAACCAAGGAATTAGCTTTTTGTGATAAAAACAAGGTTAAGTTAACTGAGATTAAAGTAGGTTACGATGGAATAGTTGTTGCTAATTCAAAAAAAGGTAAAGTTTTAAATATATCAAAATCTGATTTAGGTAAGGCGCTTACTGCTAAAGTGGCTATTAATGGAAAAATGGTTGATAATCCATATAAAAAATGGAGCGATATAAACCCTGCATTACCTAATGTAGAGATTAGAGTTTATGGACCACCAACAACTTCTGGTACAAGAGCTTCTTACGCTGAAATGGTTAATGAAAAAGGTTATTGTAAAAAAGATAAAGATGCAAAAGCCGCTTTAAAGGCCGCTGGTATGAAAGCAAAAAAATGTCGTGCAATGAGAACTGATGGTGCTTTTATTGAAGCTGGTGAACAGGATAATCTAATTGTACAAAAGCTTCAAGAAGATCCAAATGCATATGGTATCTTTGGGTTTTCATACTTAGATCAAAACTCTGACACGCTTCAAGGTGCTATTATAAGTAAAACAGCTCCAACTTTTGAAAATATTGCAGGTAATAACTACTCTGTATCAAGAGCTCTTTATTTTTATGTTAAACATCAACACATTGGCGTCATAAAAGGTATTGATAAATACATGGATAAATGGGTAGCTAGTTGGGGTGATGATGGTATGTTAGCTGATGCTGGCATGATACCAATGCCTACTGCAGAAAGAGCAAAATATGCTAAGGCAATGAAAGAGCTTCCAGTTTTAACTGCAGATATGTTAAAATAAACTTATAAACTTGTGAGGCTACTGTGTTTATGGTAGCCTCATTTTTATTTAGAGGGGGCAAATAGGTGAACGAATATTCATTGCTTATAATTCTCCTTCTAATTTCAACACTCTGGTTTTATTTTGGAAATAAAACCGCTTTGTCTCTCAAAAACAAACAATTAAAACTAAATTCTTTACCTCATTATTATGGTATTTATGTAGCTCTTTATTCTTTTATACCTGCACTTTTTTCATACCTATTGATACTAGTATTTGATGGGATCTTATTTTCTAATTTAATTATAGAATTTGTACCAAAAGAAATTCTAAATTCTCCTGATTTTAATAAAATAATTGTACTGGCGCAGATTGATAACGCAGTTAGAGGTATTTACTTTGGAGAACAACCTGACTGGGTTACTGTAGCTTCAAATCAAATGATTGAATGGAATTATCATTCTTTAATTTTAAATTTTTTCTGTTCAATTTCTTTAGCTTTAGGAATTGGATATTTGGGTTTTAAAAACATAAACGAAGAATTTAGATCAAGAAATTCTGTTGAAAAAATTATTATTTCTCTTTTAGGACTTAGTTCAATCATAGCAATTTTAACAACCATAGGAATTGTATTTTCTGTAATTTTTGAGTCATTACGTTTTTTTGCTATTATACCTGCATCAGAATTTCTATTTGGGTTAACATGGAATCCACAATTTGAAGGAGCTGAACGAGCAGGTTCTGGACAAGAGGGTTTGGCTACATATGGTTCAGTTCCACTGTTTGTAGGGACTTTTTTAATATCNCTAATAGCTCTATGTGTTTCAGTTCCNATTGGATTATTTAGCGCTGTTTATTTATCTGAATATGCAAATAAAAAAGAACGATCAATTTTTAAACCTTTACTTGAAATTTTAGCTGGTATACCGACCGTAGTTTACGGTTTTTTTGCTGCATTAACTGTTGCTCCATTGATGAGGAATGGTGGCTCTCTTATTGGTTTAGATGTAGCTTCTGAATCAGCTTTAGCTGCAGGGTTTGTTATGGGCATCATGATTATTCCTTTTATATCCTCATTATCTGATGATGTAATTAACGCCGTGCCGCAGTCTCTTAGGGATGCTGGATATGGTTTAGGTTCTACAAAGAATGAAGTTATTACAAATGTAATTATTCCTGCAGCACTTCCAGGAATTATTGCAAGTATTATTTTGGCAGTCTCAAGAGCAATTGGAGAAACCATGATCGTTGTAATGGCAGCTGGCCTTGCTGCTAATCTATCTTTTAATCCTCTTGATGCAGTGACTACAGTTACAGCCCAAATTGTCACTATTTTAGTTGGCGATCAAGAGTTTGAATCTGCAAAGACTTTATCAGCATTTGCATTGGCATTAACTTTGATTGTAATAACACTAATTTTAAATTTTTACGCGTTACATGTAGTTAAAAAATATCGAGAACAGTATGAATAACAATAAACCAAAAAAACTAACAGCAAATGAAGCTAGCATGATCGTTGAATCCTCTGTTATAAAACGAAGAAAAAAAGATGCTAGATTAAAAACATACGGTAGAATTGCTATAGGATTAGCAGTCAGTTTTTTAATTTTTTTATTTGTTTCAATATTTTCTAAAGGAATACCTGGCTTTTTTCAATATTACGTTACTTTGGATGTGTACCTAGATAGAGATAGGCTTGATCCAAAAGGAGATCTTTCTCCAGAATCTCTTTACAATGGTGATGCTCGGTCAATAGTTCTTGAATCTCTATATAAGGTTATAAACCCTAAAGGAAGAAAAGAAAAAAAAGCTGCAAAAAAAATTATATCGACTAACGCTGATGTAAGAATATCTAAAATGGTTTTAGATGACCCAAATATTCTAGGTAAAACTATTCCAATAACTTTTGCTGTTGATGATGATATAGATAGTTTTTTAAGAGGATATATTAAAAGAGAAACTCCATCTTCAGAGAGACGTATTAATGACACAGTAATTAAATTTGTTGATAAATTATCTGCTGAAAATAAAATCTCATACAAGTTTAGTGATTATATCTTGACAGGAAGTGCGTCAAGATCACCAGAAATAGCCGGAATAAAAGGTGCTTTTATTGGTTCAATGTTAACTCTAGCAGTTTGTTTTATCATCGCGTTTCCTTTAGGAGTTGCAACTGCGGTCTATTTAGAAGAATTTGCTCCAAAAAATAGGATAACTGAAATTATTGAGGTTAATATTAACAATTTAGCTGCAGTCCCTTCAGTTGTCTTTGGCATCTTAGGCCTGGCTATATTTATAGGTGTATTTGGAATGCCAAGATCTATTCCGTTACTAGGTGGTATGGTCCTGGCTTTGATGACATTACCAACTATAATCATATCTTCTAGAGCTGCAATTAGGGCAGTTCCTCCTAGTATAAAAGATGCTGCTTATGGAATAGGAGCCTCTAAGTTACAAACTATTTTTCATCATGTTTTACCTTTAGCTATGCCAGGAATGCTTACTGGAACAATAATTGGTATGGCACAAGCATTAGGTGAAACAGCTCCATTGTTAATGATTGGAATGGTTGCATTTATTGTTGATATTCCAGGAGGTGTTACTGATCCAGGCACAGTTCTTCCTGTACAAATTTTCATGTGGGCTGATTTTGCAGAGAGAATGTTTATTCAAAAAACTAGTTCAGCAATAATTGTTTTATTAGTTTTTCTAATTTTTATGAATGCAGCTGCAGTAATTCTTAGAAAAAAACTAGAAAGAAGATGGTAGGAAATTATGGTTATTAATTCAAATATAAATAATGTAAAAACAAAAACTATTGGAGAAATTTTTTCTAAAGATCCTAAAATTATCTGTAGGCATGTTGATGTATTCTATGGAGACAAACAAGCTATTAAAGATGTTTCAATAGACATATCATCTAGAGAAATTATCTCATTCATAGGACCCTCAGGGTGTGGCAAATCAACTTTCTTAAGGTGTTTAAATAGAATGAATGACACAATAGATACTTGTAAAGTCAAAGGAACTATTTTACTTGATAAAGACGACATATATGATGAAAAAATTGATGTAGTACCTTTAAGAGCAAAAATAGGCATGGTTTTTCAAAAACCAAATCCATTTCCAAAATCAATATATGAAAATGTAGCATACGGTCCTAGAATTCATGGACTTTCATCATCGAAAGAAGAGTTAGATTTTATTGTTGAAAACTCTTTGAAAGATTCTGGTTTATGGCAAGAGGTTAAAGATAGACTAAATTCCCCTGGAACAGGTTTGTCTGGTGGACAACAGCAAAGGTTATGCATAGCAAGAGCTATTGCAGTTAGTCCTGAAATTATTTTAATGGATGAACCTTGTTCTGCTTTAGATCCTATAGCAACTGCAAAAATAGAAGAGTTAATAAATCAATTAAGTAAAAATTATTCTATAGTAATTGTTACGCATTCAATGCAACAAGCTGCTAGAATATCTCAAAGAACTGCTTATTTTCATCTTGGTGAATTAATTGAAGTTGGAGAAACAAAAAAAATATTTACAAGGCCTAAAGATAAACAGACAGAAGCATACATATCTGGTAGAATAGGATAAGGAGAAAAAATGAGTAACGAACATATTCTGTCATCCTTTGATGATGATCTTAATAAATTAAATAAAAATTTACTTAAGCTAGCAAGTCTCGCAATTGAACAGTTTGTAAACTCAATTGATAATTTTTCAACTCAAAATATCGAAGAAATTGATAAGTTAATTTCTAGAGATAAAAATTTAGACGATTTGGATGAAAAAATTCAACAATTAGGATTTGAAATAATCGCCTTAAGATCTCCTCAAGCAGAAGATTTAAGAAGAGTTATATCTGCTTTAAAGATATCAACAATTTTTGAAAGAATTGGTGATTATTCAAGAAATATTTCCAATAGAACAAAAGCATTATGTGAAATTAGTTCTGATGATACTCCAGGTGTAAATATTGGAAAAATGGGACTTGTAACTCAAGAGATGTTAGAAGATGTAATTATAGCTTATAAAGATAAAGACAGTGATTTAAGTGTTAAAGTTAGAGATACTGATGTAGTAATAGATAAAATGAATACAAAACTTTACCAGGAAGTTCTTGCATCAATGAGTAGAAATAAAAAAAATATTGTCAGTGGGACTCATATTTTATTTATTGCAAAAAGTATTGAAAGAGTTGGAGATTATGTAACTGATATAGCAGAGCATAATTATTTTTTGATTAATGGTAAGCCATTAAGTGATGAAAGGCCTAAAGCTGATAAAACAAGCCTTTATGGCATAGATTAAAATAAATATTGAATAAAAATATTATAATAGTTGGAGCAGGAATTACCGGCTTATCTGCTGGGATAAATTTAATTAGAAATGGTTTAAATGTAACATTAATAGATAGAGTTGATGTAGGAAACGAAAACCAAACCTCTTATGGTAACGCTGGTTTGTTAGCAGCATCATCAATTATACCTCTATCATCACCAGGATTACTAAGAAATTTACCATTTTACTTGTTCTCAAAATCGTCTCCTTTATTTTTAAAATATTCTTATTTACCCAAATTATTGCCGTGGGCCATTCCTTTTTTGAGAAATTCCAGTAAATCTAATTTTGACAATATTATTAAAAATCTTCATCAACTTACTTATGATACAGTTGAACAACATCTTGCTTTATCAAAAAGCACTGAAGCGTCAAAATTTATAAATAAAGGTAAAATTTCAATGATTTTTAGGAATCAAGATGAAATTTTTAAAAGTAAATCTGATTTAGAAATTAGAAAAAAATATGAATTTAATTTTAAAAAATTAAACAATCAAGAGTTCACAAAAAAGTATAGTTATTTATCAAATAATTATAAATCAGGTATTGAATTTTATGATCATGGTTGGATTTCTTCTCCTCAAAAATATCTTCAGGCGTTAAAAAAAGAATTTATAAAATTAGGTGGTATTTTTAAAAAAGATGAGGTTACTTCAATTTCTGATAAGGCTGTCACTTTAAAAGATGGTAAAATCATCTTTGCAAATAAAATTATAGTTTGTTCAGGAATTTGGTCAAAAAGGCTTTTAAAAACCATTAATCACAAAGTTAATATAGAAGCTGAAAGAGGGTTTCATATAGTTTTAAAAAAAGTTAATTTTTTGCCACCTAATCCCTTAATGATTATTAATAAAAAAATTGCAATAACCCCAATGGAAGACACTTTAAGATTTGCGGGTATAGTAGATTTTTCTGGTGTTGATGCACCTGCAAACAAATCGAGATATGATTATATTCGTAGCTTAATTAAAAATANTATTCCTTCTTTATNTTGGAAAGANGAAGATCTTTGGATGGGACAAAGACCTTCAACGTCAGATAGTCTGCCAGTNTTAGGAAGATCTNANTCNATGNAAAATGTTTATTTTGCATTTGGNGGTCAGCACGTAGGTCTTACNATTGGACCAAAATTAGGAAAATTAGTTTCAGATTTGATTTTAAANAAAAAAACAAATATTAATTTAGATCCTTATTTACAAAGTAGATTCAATAATTAAATAGTTATATATGAAAAGATGGCGCCATTTTATNGTAATAATNTTNTTAATACCNTTTTTTCTTTTATACTTGTGGCTNTCTACAAATCTAATTGATTATTTNACTGGTCAAAATCAATACTTAGATTGGNTCCTTTATATAGTNATAGGTTTAGCNTGGATATACCCAGCAATAAAAGTAATTAACTGGTTAGCAAAACATGAGTCATTTTAAATTTTGATTGTTGATACATTAACTTTAGTTATCCAAAGAAAAATAATGTAAAAAGCTAAAATAAAAATTGGTATTAAAGCCATATAAAGCATCATATGCCATCCAATAGAAACCAATAGATTACCTCCTAGAAAAGATGCAAATGCAACACTACCAAATATTATAAAGTCAGTGACACCTTGAACTATTGACTTTTCTTTNGGGTTTGTACTNTTNGCAATAATATCACTTCCACCAACAAATAAAAAATTCCANCCNAGTCCACANAAAAATAATGATAACCAAAAATGATATTCAGTTTGACCTANTGTNCCAAAATAAATTGATANCAAATAACATATNACTCCAAGAGCCATCAGTTTNAGATTNCCNANTTTATTTATNANTTGNCCNGTAAAAAGAGATGGANCAAACATTGCAATGACGTGCCATTGAATNATATTTGCNTTCACATCATTACCTAATTTACAAATATTNACNATTTGNATAGGGGTNGCAGTCATAATAAAACTCATNAATGAAAANCCCAAAGCTGCAGATAATATTGCCAATATAAGTTCTTTTTTTAATAAAATTTCAGATAAAGGTCGTCTTATGTTTATATTTTTTTTAGGTTTTGGAATATTTAAAAACGCTAATACAAACAAATTTAAAACCTGAACTGCCCCTGCAATTAAATAAGTTGCTAGATATATATGTTCAGTAAGAAAAGTATAAGATATTTTAGATAATTCTGGTCCTAATATGGCAGCTATTAATCCTCCTGCTAACACATATGAAAGTGCTTTACTCTTAAAATTGTCAGGAACATTATCTGCTGCAGCATATCTATAAAATTGTTGAGTAGCTTGAGAAACACCAATAAAAATTGATCCAATTATAAAATACATAAAATTTTTATCAAAAATTGAAAAAGCAACAATAAATGTTCCTAATAAAGATGAAAGAATTCCTAAAATAAATATTTTTTTTCTTCCAAATTTACCCATTAATAGTGAAACTGGAATTAATAATAATGCTAGTGCTAAGAATTGTAGTGAAAGAGGTAGCGTAGCGTACTCTTGTTTTGGTGATAGAACAAAACCAACTAACCCAGTATTTATAATCCCAATATTAGTTGTAGTTACGGATAAACCTTGAGCAATTGCTAAAACTAAGACATTCTTTTTTGCTAATTCCAATTTTGACCTTAATTAAAATTTATTTAATTATTTAATGAATTAGAGTAGTCTATTTTTTCGGAAGGTGGAATATATTTATGAATTGGAAAATATTAAACGTATCAATACCAGTAAAAAATTTAAAAGATTCAAAAGAATTTTATAATAAATTATTAAATAATAATCTAGAAGATAAACTTTTTTATAAAAATTTTTTTGAAAATTATAATGAAGATATTTTTTTAGGTATGGGTGGTTTTGGCATTAGATTATATATTCCAAAACAAGATTTAGAATTTAATGGTACCATTCAAAGTCGAAGAACTTATATCACTTTAGTAATTGAGGATTTTGATTTAGTTTTACGAAAACTTAATGAAAAGAATATTAAATTTATTCATAACAAAGATAATGACTTTGAAAAAATTATGGTTCAAGAACCATCTCTAAATCTGATACAATTAATTAAATCTAATAAAGTTCTTGATGAAAATTATAAAAAATTTATCGATAATTCAAATTGGTACATTCATCATATGAATTTGGAATCACTTGATGTTAGAGAAAGTGTATCTTTTATTTCTGAATTTTTAGACTTAAAAGAAGGAAAATGGAATGCTCCTAAAAATAAAGGTGACTTTAGTATAGATCCTAGAGAATTATCAATATTTCCTATGTCTTCACTAAACAAAGGACTTCACATTATAAAACCTGATGATGGTTTTGGATTTAGAAATAATTTTGCGCATAATCCATCAATTGCAGGTCACCCTGCTTTTACGGTAAAGGATGTTAAAAAGGTAATGGATACATTAGGTCAATCAAAAATTTTATTCTCGAATGCTGAAATCTATGCGATGCCAAAATTCCATCAAATTTATCTATATGATCTAAATGCTAATATGTTAGAAATTAATCAAGAAGTTTAGAGAATAATGAAAAATATATATAGTAACGTTTGTATAACTGGTGCTGGAAATGGTATTGGAAGATCAATTGCTATTGCATTAAATAATGAAGGTTACAATGTTGCATGTGCAGATAAAGACCCAAAATCTNTAGATAAAACATTAGATTTGATGCTTAAAGAAAAACCAAAAAAGATAAAAATTAAAATGGATGTATCTCAACTTAAAGATATAGATAAAATGATCGAGAAGACTGTTAATCAATTTGGAACTCTTGACATTATGGTTAATAATGCAGGAGTCACAAAAAGTTTAGGCTTGTTTGAATTAGATGAAACACATTGGAAATGGATGAATGATGTTAATGCTAANGGTACTTTCTTTTGTTTNCAAAAAGCTGCCAAACAAATGATTGCACAAGGTAATGGTGGTAGAATCATTAACATGTCTTCTGTTGGTGCAAAAGGATTTGTTGATGTTTCAAATACTATTTATGCTGCAACTAAAGGTTCAATATTAAGTATGACAAAAACTGCTTCACAAGAACTTGGTAAGTATAATATTAATGTGAATTCAATTTGTCCTTCTCCAACTTATACGGATATTGTTAAAAAATTGGTTGNAAAACGAGCTAAAGAGCAAAAAAAATCTGAAAAAGAGATTATGGATTATTATATGCGAGATGTACCTTTAGGACGTTTCAATGATCCTGATGATATTGCATCGATGGTTATATTTTTATCTTCTTCAGGTGCAAGGAATATAACTGGCCAATCATTTAATGTGGATGGCGGATTAATCCCTAGTTAATTTGAGAGAAAGGGCCATAAACAGGGTTAGTTCCTTCAATGGTTCCTCTAATCATGGCTCTTCTGTACTTTGAATAATCGTAAGGTAAAACTCTATGTAATAAAACTCTATTATCCCACATTATCAGATCATTTAATTCCCATTCATGGGTAACATAAAATTCTTCATTACTTATAAAATTTACCAGCCAAGAATGGAGGTCTTTACCTTCTTTGAAACTCATTCCGCCTATTTCTAAACTTGTATTAGAAGTGAAGAAAAGTGACTTTTTCATGTCTCTATCAGGATGAACTCTAATAAGNGGGTGAGTAACGGGTGGGAAATTTCTTTTTTCGTCAATACTTAATTCAGGTAGTGAAGGTTCTAGACGCCTAATGTCGTTATATGAATGAACTTGATGAAGGGGTTTTAATTTTTCTTTAACATCATCGGGTAAAGATTTATATGCTAAAAGCATATTTGAAAATTGAGTTTGTCCACCACTAGCTTTTTTTGGTAGCGTTTCTTTACCAAATAATAATGAATAAAGTGCAGGATAAAATCTATATGAGCTATCTGTATGCCAACGAGAATTATTTTTTTGTAAAACCACTCTTGGATCATTTTCACTCAGATGCTCTCCATCAGCTGATACATTAGCAACATTAAAAATTTGGATATTTTTTTTTGTTTTATTTTTTTCTGGATAACTTTCTAAATTTCCAAAATTTTTNCNAAANTTTATNAAGCTATNTTCATCTANCTTTTGGNTTTTAAAACAAATAAAATGCTTNTNTTGCATTAATTTTTTNATTTCATTGAGNTCATNTTNATNTACATTTTTAGAAGNATCAAAATTGTAAATTCTAACTCCNGTGTGATCAGTAATNTTTTCANAATCAATAGACATCTTTAAATNTTTTCAAANTTTATTATATCTANTATATTAATTCGAAATATATCTATGTATCAATTCAAAATTTTACTTTCTTCAATAATTACAATTCTTTTAAATCTTTTGTTCATCTCAAAATCATATGCTTTAGGGATTAATGATCTAAAAATTCAAAAATTACATGACTTTGAATATGCATGGGGAATGGATTTAATTGATANTGAAAATCTATTAGTNTCTGAAAAGAAAGGNGTNTTATACATTTANAATTTTTCAACCGGAAAGATCGTAGGAAAAGAAACTTACAATGATGTCCTTTCAAAAAGACAAGGAGGATTACTTGATATTATCTTTGTAAATGATAAAGGAAAAACTTATGTTTTTTCATGCTATCAAAATCTAAACTCCGATCTTATTGTAGCAAGACATGAGTTAAAGGAGTTTAAATTCTTAAACAAGAAAATTATTTTTACCTCCAACTATAAATCAAGAAGTGGTGTTCATTTTGGATGCAGATTTATAAACTACAAAAACAATATTCTATTTTCGATAGGAGACAGAGGCGATAGAAATAATTCTCAAAATTCAAAAAATTATCCTGGTAGTATTATTAAAATAGATTATGAAGGTAATCATGAAGTAAAGAAAGAAGGGTGGTTGTCTGGGATTTACTCTATGGGACACCGAAACCCACAAGGTATGATTTACATAAAAAAATTTGACGAAATTTGGTCTCATGAGCATGGGCCAAAGGGTGGAGATGAGATAAATATAGTAAAAATTGGTAAAAATTATGGATGGCCGGTTGTAACTTATGGAAAAGAATATTGGGGAGGAAAAATTGGTGTTAGCAAACCTATTAAGGGCTATGAAGAGCCAATTTGGAAATGGATACCCTCAATTGCACCCTCAGGAATGGCCTTTTATAATAATGATTATTTTAAATTTCTTAAAAATAAAATATTAGTTGGATCCTTAAAATTTAAAACTTTATATATCGTTAATTTAAATAAAAAGAGACCTTCTTCAGAAATTAAATTTTTAAAAAATAAAATTGGTAGGATTAGAGATGTACTAGTTCATCCTCAAGGTCATATATTATTAATAAATGATGAAAGGGATGGAGGATTATATAAATTAGATAAATATTAATTTGTTTTTGAATTTCTTTTGCATTTTTCTGAGCAATACAAAACATTATCCCAATCTTTTTTCCATTTTTTTCTCCAAGTAAATTCTAACTTACAAGTTCTACAGATTTTTTTTGGCAGATTAAGTTTTTTATGCATATTTAAAAATTCTTAAACAATAAAATTAAACCTAATATCATTAGAGTTATAAGTATACTTTTTCTAAAAATCTCATTTGAAAGTCTATATCTTATTTTTGTTCCAAAATATTGTCCTATTACTGCTGGAATAATTAAGAAAAAACTAACAAATAAATCATTTAATGTACCAAGACCATGATACAATAGTGAACCATATAAAGGAATTGATCCGATGAAATACATTGTAGCAATTGTTCTAATAAAAAATTCTTTAGATAAATTAACTGATATTAAATATGTTAATATTGGTGGCCCATAAAATGTGGATAATCCTCCAAGTATACCAGAAAAAAATCCTAAAATTGATGTAATAGGTCTTTCATACTTGACATCTATGTTATTTATACGAAAGCCAAAAAAGTTTACTAATGCAGCAAAGATTATTGAGATAGCAATTATTATTGAAACAGTGTTTAGCTCAATTTCCACAATCAACCTCCCACCAACGATTAATCCAATCACTAAAAAGACTAATAATGGAAGAAATCTTAAACTTCCTAAACCTTTTTGTATTTGCATTTGAAGAAAGTTTGTACTTAATATCGGAAAGCAAAGAAGCATCATTGCAGTAGTAGGAGGAAGAAAATAAGCAATTATCGGTACCGCAACCATTGGCATTCCAAGCCCTAAAACGCCTTTCATAAAACCACCGGCTATTATTGATAGAATTATTATTAAAATTAAATTTGGATCAAAATAATACATGCACTAATAATTGTTTAGATTACAATAGGATTATGTAAAGCTAAATTTACTGAAAGGTTTTACTTATGAACGAAATTATAAAGTTTTTAAAAAAAAGAAGATCTGTAACTGCAAAAAAAATGTTGCCAGGTGAAGTTACAGATATGGACCTAAATGACATTCTGGAATGTGCTCTACGGGTTCCTGATCATGGTGCTTTATCACCATGGAAATTAGTTGTAATACAAAATGATATTAGAAAAACTATTGGAGAAGAAATACTAGTTCCAGAGTTTAAAAACAAAAATTCAGATTATACTGATGAACAAATAATTTTTGAAAAAAATAGGTTCATGCGAGCTGATAAAATTATTGCAGTAATATACTCTCCAGTAGAAAGTGTGAAAATTCCAAGTTGGGAAATGATGTTATCAACTGGTGCAGTGTGCCAAAATATAGTTATATCTGCACAATCTATGAATTATGCAGTTCAATGGGTAACTGAATGGTATTCTTATAATAATGTTATGTTAGAGTACTTGGGTGGAGATATTAATAAAGATAAAATAGCTGGATTTATATATATAGGTAAAAAAACAGATCAACCTTTAGAAAGAATAAGACCCAAATTCGATAAAAAGATTAAATTTTTAGATTGAGACTTTTAAAGCTTTTTCAAAGATTTCTGGATCAACATTTCCACCCGAAGCAATAACAACAACAGTTTTATTTACAATGTCAATTTTTTTAAATAATGCAGACGCTAAAGCTACTGCCCCTCCCGGCTCTAAAATAATTTTGAAATATTGATATGCAAATTTCATGGCTTTTAAGGCTTCTTCATCACTAACTAAAAGTGAACCGCTTAGATTTTTTTCATTTATTGAAAAAGTTATTTTACCTGGTTTATTAGCCAATAAAGAATCACAAATTGATTTTTTAGAAATATCAACTTCGGTAATTTTTTTATTTTTTAAAGATAGTTGTGTATCATTGAAGTCTTCAGGTTCAACAGCATAAATTGGCACATTTGGATATTTTTCTTTCATTGCAGTACTTACCCCAGCAATAAGGCCACCCCCACCGCAACAACATAAGACTATGTCAGGAATGACATTATTTTTTTTACACTCATCAATTATTTCAAATCCAACAGTTCCCTGTCCATTTATAACGTCTGGATGATCGAATGGAGGGATAATTTTAGCATTAATTTCTTTTGCTATGTTAGAACCAATTTCTTCTCTAGATTCTTTATATCTATTATATGTCACAACTTTAGCGCCCCAAGATTTTGTACCTGTCATTTTAGCATTTGGAGAGTCCTCAGGCATAACAATTGTTGCATTTTTATTTGTTAAATAACATGCAGAAGCTATGGCCTGTGCATGATTACCACTTGACCAAGCAAGAACATTTTTCTGGTTATCATTTAATTTAAGAATTGAATTCATTGCACCTCTAAACTTGAAGGCACCAATTTTTTGAAGGTTTTCTGCTTTTATATAAATTTTTGAATTAAATTTTTTATTTAGTAGGTCAGATGATAATAAAGGTGTTCTTATAATAGAGCTTAAAATTCTATTATAAGCACTCTCTATTTCTTTATAATTAACTAGACTTTTCATATAACAAAATGTTTAATAATCATCTATTATATTAATGCTAATAATATTTGTAAATATTAAAGAAATAAGAGGTTATAATGTTGTTTAGTGGATCATATACCGCACTCTTAACTCCATTTAAAAACAGTGAAGTTGATTATGATGCTTATAGAAAATTAATTGATTTTCAAATTACTAATGGAACGAATGGCTTGGTTCCTGTTGGCACAACTGGAGAATCGCCTACGTTGTCCCACGAAGAGCATAAAAAAGTTATTGAAGTTTGCATTGATGAAGCAAATGGTAGAGTTCCAATTATAGCTGGCGCTGGTTCAAACTCCACATCGGAAGCAATTGACTTTGTTAAGCACGGTTGTGAAGTAGGTGCAGATGGATTACTTGTTGTAACACCATATTATAATAAACCAACGCAGGCTGGATTGTTTGCTCATTATACAGCTCTTGCTGATGCAAGTTCAAAACCAATCATTATTTATGATATCCCAGGAAGATCTGTGATTGGTATGACTGATGACACTATGAAAAAATTAGCTCAACATGATTTAATAGTTGGAGTTAAAGATGCAACTGCAGATTTAGGAAGACCAACTCGACTTTTAAATATTATAAATGAAAACTTTATTCAATTGTCTGGAGAAGACGGTACAGCATTACCTTATCTAGCTTCTGGAGGGCATGGATGTATTTCTGTTACCGCTAATATTGCACCTAAATTATTATCAAGAATGCACAATGCTTGGAGACAAGGAGATATCAAGACAGCACAAGAAATAAACAAAAAATTGATGCCATTACATGACGCATTATTTTGTGAGACGAGTCCAGGACCATTAAAATATGCTGCTTCATTGTTGAATATTTGTTCCAGTGAAACAAGATTACCAATTGTTGAAATTGCGCCTGAAAGCAAACATAGAGTTGAACAAGGTTTGAAGTTTGCTGAACTCATGTAGTTTATAAGATGAATAAAACTATTGCTGAAAATAAAAAAGCAAGATTTGATTATAATATCACTGAGACATTAGAAGCTGGTATTGTCCTTCTCGGAAGTGAAGTTAAGAGTTTGCGTCTTGGAAGGGCGAGCATAAGAGAAGCTTATGCCAGTGAAGAAAATGGTGAACTTGTTTTAATAAACTTTAATATTCCTGAATATAATCTTGCAGCTAAAGGACAAAATCATGAAGCCAAAAGATTTAGGAAATTACTATTACATAAAAAAGAAAAAAATAAAATTTTTGGTATGATAAAAAGAGATGGTTTTACAATTATTCCTGTTAGTTGTTATTTTAACAAAAAAGGAATTGTTAAAATAAATCTTGGACTAGCAAAAGGTAAAAAACAGGCAGATAAAAGAGAGACAATAAAGAAAAGAGATTGGGAAAGATCTAAACAAAGACTTTTAAAGGCTCAATAAATTTTTTATATACTTAAAAATTTTATCTAAATCTGAAATATTTAATTTTTTTGTATTTATGTTGTATTTAGAACAATGATAACTGTTAATTAAGAGAATTTTTTTAGTAATTACATGTTTTGCAAAATGTTGAAATTTGTATTCAGACACTTTTTTGTTTAAAGCTAGAATTGTACTTTTGTGAGCTATCTCTCCTAATGTAAGTATAACTTTTAAATTAATCATTCTGTAAATCTCAGCCTTTAAGAAAGTATTACATTGCTTAATTTCAAGAGTGTTTGGTTTATTTTTTGGAGGTAGACACTTGACAGCATTGGTTATTCTGCACATCAAATTTTTACTTTCTTTACTTTTGTTTGAATCGATTAATAATCTATTTTTAAATAAAAGATCTAATAAAAGTTCTCCTGAGAAATCTCCTTCAAATGGTATGCCTGTTCTATTAGCACCTTTCAAACCTGGTGCTAAACCAACAATCAATAGATTGCTATTAATGGGGCCTGTTCCTAAAACTCTGTTATTAAAGAAACCTGGAAATAAAACTTTATTTTTATTCCTAAATTTTACAAGACGTTTACAAAGCTTACAATTATTTTTTGGTTCCATAAATATAGCTATTCAAATATAAAATATAATATGAAAAACAATTTTATCATAGGTATTGGTTCAAATATTAATAATCCCGATGGTTTAGAGCCAATTGAAACTTGTCAAATGGCTATTAAAGAAATAGAAAATTTTAATATAAGTGTTGTTAAAAGATCGTCTTGGTACTTGTCTGAACCAATTCCAAAAAGTAATCAGCCAAACTTTTATAACTCTGTAATTATGTGTTATTCAAAATATGATGCAAANACAATATTAAAAATTTTACAATTTATTGAAAAAAAATATGGTCGTATTAGAATCTTTAAGAATATGGATAGATGTTTAGATCTTGATTTAATTACATTTGAAAATAATGTAAAAAAATCATTAATGTTAACATTACCTCATCCCAGAATGCATTTAAGAAAATTTGTGTTACTTCCTTTTCATGAAATAGAACCTAATTGGTTACATCCAATATTTAAAAAAAAAATTGATTTCTTTTTGAATAATTTGAAATTTCAAAAAATTAAAAAATTAAAAAATTAAAAATATGTTGATTTTTTAAATTAAAGAGACTAATAATTCANCATTGAATTAAGGGTTAAATTATGGCTAGAGTAACTGTTGAAGATTGTATTGAAAAAATTGATAATAGGTTTGAACTTATTATTGCTGCTTCTCAAAGAGCTAGAGANATATCAAATGGAGTTCAAATTGAAGTTTCAAAAGATAATGATAAAAATACAGTNATATCTCTTAGAGAAATTGGTGACGGTGCTATAACTTATGATGACCTTAAGGAAAGATATTTGAAATCACTTCAAAAAGTTGTAATTAATAACGATGAAGATGAAGANAATGATATTCAAGAAGAATTCTCAACTTATTTAAGCGAAGAAGGTAAGGATGATAATTTAAACCCAAGTAGTTTTTTTAAAAGCACAGATGATTCCTTTGAAGATGTTTCTGAAGATTTAATTAGAAAAGAAGAATAGTAATATTAATATTTATTGTTATAATTTTTGAAAAACATGATTTCAGATTTATGACATGCTTGATACGAACAGTTTTTTATTAAAATTTAAGAATAATAATTACAACAAATCTTTCGAGCTTATTAAACAAGCTTACGAATTTAGTAAAGCAAATCACGAAGGTCAATTCAGAGATGGTGGTGATGATTATTTCACACACCCTTTAGCAGTAGCTAATATCTTGTCTAACATGGGATTAGACAGTTCAACTATTATTACAGCTTTGTTACATGACGTTGTTGAAGATAGTACTGTAACAATTAATGATATAAAAAAGATTTTTGGCTCTGAAATAAGCAAACTTGTTGATGGTGTTACTAAGTTAACAAAAATTGAATTAAAATTTGGTTTAGCTCAAGCAGAAAATTTTAGAAAACTTTTAATTTCATCTTCTGATGATATAAGAGTTTTGTTAGTAAAATTAGCAGATAGACTTCATAACATTAGAACAATTGAAGGTATAAAAGACAAGCATAGACAAATTAAAATTTGTACTGAAACCCTGGAAATTTATGCTCCATTAGCCGAAAGACTTGGAATTATAGGCATACAGTCAGAATTAGAAGAAAAATGCTTTTCTATAATTAATGACGAAACAAGAAAGTCTATTCAAAAGAGACTAGATGTTATTTACTCAGAGGATGAAGTAAATATCCCATTAATTATTAGAGAAATTAAAGCTATAGCTCTTAAAAAGAAAATTATAGTTGAGATAAATGGAAGAGAAAAAACTTGTTATTCTATCTGGAAAAAAATGCAAAGAAAAAAAGTTGGTATGGACAATCTTTCAGACATAATGGCTTTTAAAATCATAGTTAATAAAAAGGAAGATTGTTATAAATTACTTGGTTTATTGCACCAAAATTATACTGCAATTATGGGAAGATTTAAAGATTATATTTCTGCTCCAAAAAGAAATGGTTATCAATCACTTCATACAGGTTTAATTGGACCAAAGAAAACTAAAATTGAAGTACAAATTAGAACTTATGAAATGGATGAGTTTGCAGAAAATGGTGTTGCTGCACATTGGATGTACAAGAATGGTACAAAATATAAAGAAGGAGTTAAATTTAAATGGGTTAGAGAATTACTTCAAATTATTGAAGAATCAAATCACCCTAATGAATTTTTAGAATATACAAAGTTAGAAATGTATAATGATCAAGTTTTTTGTTTTACGCCAAAAGGAAATATAATAAATTTACCAGTTCGTGCAACAGCAATTGACTTTGCTTATGCTGTTCATTCTGAATTAGGAAATATAGCTGTTGGTGCAAAAATTAATAACAAAGTTAGACTTTTGACCTCTGAATTAAAAAATGGAGATCAAGTACAAATATTGACTTCATCAAATGGATATCCAGACCCAAATTGGNTTGAAAATTGTGTTACTGGAAAAGCAAAATCAGGAATTAGACGTTTTATAAGAAATAAGGAAATTGATGAATTTAAACAACTTGGTACATCTTTGCTGAGAAGTGAATATAAACAACAAAATAAAAAACTGAATTTTGAAGAATTAAAAAATGTTATTGAAAAATATGAATTAATTGATGTAGATGAANTGTTAGTAGAAATTGGTAAAGGAAATATTTTTTCTAGCGAGATTATAAAATCTATATATCCTGAGAAAAAGTATTTTAGTGTTTTTAGAAAAAAACCNTTTATTAAAAANATTTTTAAAAATAAAAAGAATAATCTTAGTATTANTGGTGCAATACCAGGAATGGCAATTCATTATGCTCATTGCTGTAGTCCTCTTCCTGGTGAACGCATCGTTGGAATTGTTACTTCAGGTAAAGGGATAACTGTTCATTCCTTAGATTGNTTTTCTCTTGAAAAATTTCAGGATGTTCCTGAAAGGTGGCTTGATATATCTTGGGAGCGTGAAAATGATATATTATATCGGGGGAAATTAATTGCTGTTTTAATGAATGAACCAGGAAGTTTAGCTGATGTTACAAGAATTATTAGTTCTATCAATGGAAATATTTCAAACATTCAAGTTATCAACAGAGAAATTAATTTTTATAAATTCACAATTGACCTTGAGGTTGAAAATCTAACGCATTTAAATGAAATAATTGCTGCTTTAAGACTTTCTGACTATGTTGAGAGCATAGAAAGAGAAAAAAATTAATGAGTCTTTTTCAAACTAAATTAAAAAGTTTAAAAAACTTATTTTCACTAAATTATCATAAGAGAGCTAGTCTATTTTATTTCTTAAAACTTATTAGAGTAAAAGATTCCGTTGATAAGTTAGCTATAGGTTTTGCTTGTGGAGCTATGGTATCATTTACGCCATTTATTGGGTTCCATTTTTTTCTTGCTATTATTTTTGCATTTATATTAAGAGGAAATATAGTTGCTTCTTTAATAGGAACATTTATTGGCAATCCATTTACTTTTCCATTTATTTGGATCTTTATCTATAGAGTCGGCAATGTTTTTTTTAAAAATGATCAAAATTTTTCATTACAATTTACTTTTGAAAGTTTATTTAATCAAGGATATGAAATACTAGCACCAATGTTAATTGGATCTCTAATTGTATCAATTCCAATTTGGTTTATTACTTTTTTTTCTTTAAAGTTTTTAATTTTATCATTTAAAAAAAGAAAAGTTTAATTTATATGATTAATATGTGTAAATTAGGAGTAAACATTGATCATGTGGCAACTTTAAGGAATGCTCGCGGACAAGACCATCCAAACCTGTTAAATGCAGCTTTGATATTAGAAGAATGCGATGTTGATTCAATAACTATGCACTTAAGAGAAGATAGAAGACATATTCAAGATGAAGATATTTTTACAATTAAAAAAAATGTAAAGTTACCAATTAACCTTGAAATTGCCCCAACATTAGAAATGACTGAAATTGCTATAAGTCTCAATCCAAGATCAGTATGTTTTGTACCTGAAAAAAGAGAAGAAGTTACTACTGAAGGCGGTTTAGATGTTAAATCAAATATGTTAAAAATTGAAAAATTATTAAAAATGTTGTCAAATACAGATATTAAAGTAGCGTGTTTTATTGAGCCTAATTTTTCGCAGATTAGATCTCTGAACTCTCTTGGAGTAAATGTATTGGAATTCCATACAGGATTATATGCAGATTCAAAAACTGACTTAATTTTTAAAAAAAATTTTTCAATTATTAAAGAGGCTGTTGATTTTGCCGATGACCTAGGGTTTCAATGTCATGCTGGTCATGGGTTAAATTATATTAATGTACCACCAATAGCATCATTATCTAAAATAAAAGAATTGAATATTGGACATTTTTTAATTGGGGAAGCACTTTTTAGTGGGTTTAAAAATAGTGTTTTAAAAATGAAAAAAATTATTAATGCGGCAAGAAAATGATTTATGGCGTTGGAACAGATCTTATTGACGCAAATCGAATTCAGAAGCTATTAGAAAAGTTTGGAAAAAAGTTTATTTATAGAATTTTTAGTCATGAAGAAATAAAAGCTTCAAAAACATCGTTTAACAGAGCACTTTTTTTTTCAAAAAGATTTGCAGGAAAAGAAGCATTTTGGAAAGCAGTTTCACCATCACAAAATTTGATTTTACATTTTAATGAGATAGAAATTTTATCAGAAAGAAACGGAAAGCCCTATTTAAATTTGATAGGGGAAACCAAAACTAGACTAAACGACTTTGAAAAATCATTAAATGGAACTTTTAATTATCACATATCATTGTCTGATGAAAAGCCTAATGCAATAGCTTTTGTTATTATTTTTCTTGCTCAAGTAAATTCGGTATTGCATAAAGAAAATAAAAAGAGATTATGAATGTCAAACAAGAATAAAAAAAATAATAGTTTTATTGAGTTGCTTAAAACTTTATTTTACGCGGGCACAATAGCTATTATCTTTAGGTCTTTTTTATTTGAACCTTTTAACATACCATCTGGCTCGATGATTCCATCACTTTTAGTTGGGGACTATTTATTTGTATCTAAATATACTTATGGCTATTCACGATATAGTTTTCCATTTGGAGTTATGCCAATTAAAGATAGAATTGCATACAATTCTCCTAAAAGAGGCGACATTATTGTTTTTAGAAAACCAGGGGATGAACACGTAGATTATATAAAAAGATTAGTAGGATTACCTGGCGATAGTGTTCAAGTTTTAGATGGCAGGCTTGTAATTAATGGAAAGATTGTAAAAAGAAAAAAAACTAACGTAGGGCAAATCACTAGGTTTGATGGTAGTACTATTAACTTAACTGAATATAAAGAATATTTTTCGGACAAAAAATTCCATAAAATAATTGAAGCAAGTGATAATGATTTTTTTGATAATACAATTAGTTTCATAGTTCCAAAAAAACATTTTTTCTTTATGGGAGATAATAGAGATAATAGTAAAGATAGTAGAGCTTCTGAAGTTGGGTTTGTCCCCAAAAAGAATTTAATTGGCAGAGCTCAAATAATTTTTTTCTCACATAACGGATCAGCAAGGTTTTATGAATTTTGGAAATGGCACAATTTGATAAGATTTTCAAGGATAGGGAAAAAAATTGAGTAAATTTGAGTATAAGATTGAAAATATTTTAGAGTACAAATTTAACGACAAAGATATTCTGAAAGAAGCTCTTACTCATTCAAGTTTTAATAATAAAAACAAATTAAAGACAAAATTTAATTATGAGCGCCTTGAATTTCTTGGTGATAGAATTTTGGGTTTTATTATTTCAGATATGATCTTTAAAAAATTTCCAAATTATAAAGAAGGTGAATTAAACACAATATTTCAGAAGTATACAAATGAATCTTTTTTATCATCTGTTGCAATTAGTTTGAATCTACATGATCATGTTATAGTCCAAAAAGGAGATTCATTACAAAAAAACACTTCAATAATGTCAGATCTTGTAGAGGCAATAGTTGCGGCTATTTTTATAGATTCTAACCTTGAGAATACAATAAATTTTGTTAAAAAAAAAATTATTGATAATTATAATATTGATGATAAGGGAGATAAACACCCAAAATCTCGTCTTCAAGAATTTTCTTTAAGTAAGTTTAAAACTTTTCCAAATTATAGTGTAGAAGAAAAAAAAGGTCCAGATCATGAACCTCATTTTAAAGTTTTAGTGGTAATTGATAAAAATGATGCTTTTGGTTATGGATTTAGCATACAAAAAGCAGAAGAAGATGCAGCCAGTAATTTATTAAAAAAAATGGAGATTAAAGATTAAAACTCGATCTGGATTTATTTTTTTAGTTGGTCCTCCAAATGCAGGTAAATCTACTTTAATTAACAAATTACTTGGCCAAAAAGTTTCAATTGTTTCAAGAAAGGTCCAAACAACTAGATTTACTACAAGAGGTATTCTTAATATAGAAAATTCAGATAATGAAAAGCCAGATTGCCAAATTATTTTTGTAGATACTCCTGGCTTATTTAAGCCTAAGAAAACATTAGAAAAATATATTGTAAAAAATACAATTTCTGAGTTGAATAATGATGAACATATTTCTGTTTTATATGATGCTACTTCTAATGATAAAAAATTTTTAGACTTTAAAACATTACTTAATGATTTAAATTTAAATAAAGACAATTCTTCATTGATAATTAATAAAATAGATTTAATACAAAAAGATAAACTTTTAACAATTGTAAAAAATATCCAACAAATTTTTAATTTTAAAAATGTTTTTATGATTTCAGCTAAAAATGGGCATGGATGTAATGATTTAGTAAATTTCCTTCAAACACAAATTCCTTTTAGCCCTTTTTTATATGATAAAGACCAAATCACAGATATAACTGAAAGAGTATTTTCTTCAGAAATCACAAGGGAGAAACTTTTTAATTTTCTTAATTCAGAATTACCTTACAATTTATTTGTAGAAACTATTTTATGGAAAGAAACTCAAAATTCTATCACTATTCATCAAAATATTAATGTTTCAAAATATAATCATAAGATGATTATAATTGGTAAAAATGGAGAAAACATAAAAAAAATTGGTATATATTCTAGACAAACTTTAGAAAAAATTTTTAATAAAAAAATTAATTTATTTATTTTTGTTAAAATTAAAAATAATTGGATGAATAATGTAAAAGAATTAAATCATTTAGGTATAAATTAAATGTTAAAATGGACGGATACAGGCATTATTTTGAAAGTTATAAAACAAGGTGAAAAGGGTAACCTTGTAAATGTTTTGACCAATAACCACGGAAGGCACATGGGTTGGTTTCATAATTACAGTAAAAAACAATATTTAATTCAACCTGGTGACATTGTCAATGTGTCATGGAGCTCAAGAATATCTAATCAATTAGGTTTCTTTAAAATTGAATTAATTCAGACATCAGTCGGGAAAATTTTTGATGATGAAATAAGATTAAATATTATATCATCTTTTTGTTCTTTAATTTCTATTATTTTGCCTGAAAGAGAAATATGTTCAAACTTATTTTGTAAATCAAAAATTTTATTAAATGAGATTTTAAATAATGTATCAATTCACGAAACTTTGAAATTATATATTTATTGGGAGCTTGAGGTCTTAAATGAAATTGGATTACCATTAAATTTTAGTAAATGTGCGGTATCAGGCGAAGTAAAAAATTTAAAGTTTGTAAGTCCAAAATCTGGTAATGCAGTAGGTATTAATTTTGCAGGTAAATATGAAAAAAAACTTTTGAAATTACCATTTTTTTTAGGTGGAATTGAGTTGATAAATGATAATGAAAATAATGATATACTAGCAGGTTTAGAGTTGACTTTATATTTTTTTAAAAAGTTTTTAAATTCATTAGACTTGATTAATATATCTGAAGTACTTGTTGCAAGGTCAAGGTTACAAAATAATTTAAAAGTGAGGTATTTATAATGGAAGAGTTGAAAATTATTAATAGGAAATTTTCTGATGAAATATCAGAAAGATATCTATCCTATGCTTTGTCTACTATAACATCACGATCCCTACCTGATGTGCGCGATGGTTTGAAACCTGTTCATAGAAGACTTCTATATGCAATGCGTCAATTAAAATTAAATCCAAATAGTAATTTTAAAAAATCAGCAAGAGTTGTTGGTGACGTAATGGGTAAATTTCATCCACATGGCGATGCTGCAATTTATGATGCAATGGTAAGAATGGCTCAAGATTTTTCTTTAAAATATCCTTTAGTTGACGGTCAAGGTAATTTTGGAAATTTAGATGGAGATAATGCAGCGGCTATGCGATATACAGAAGCAAAGTTAACAGAATTTGCAGAGTTGTTATTAAAAGATATTGATTACAATACTGTTGATTTTCAAGAAACTTACGATGGCGAAGATGATGAGCCTAGTGTTTTACCCTCTGCAATACCAAATTTATTAGCAAATGGATCTCAAGGCATTGCTGTAGGAATGGCGACTACAATTCCTCCTCACAACTTAGGTGAACTGTTGGATGCATCACTATATTTATTAAAATATCCAGATACCACGGATCAAAAGATAATGACCTTTATTAAAGGACCAGATTTACCAACAGGAGGCATTATAGTTGAAACAGAAGAATCAATATATGAAACATACAAAGTTGGAAAAGGAAGTGTTAAAGTTAGGTCGCGGTGGAATGTTGAAAAGTTAAAAAATGGTACCTGGCAGATTATTGTAACTGAGATACCTTATCAGGTTGTAAAAAGTAAGCTTGTTGAAAAAATTGATATTTTGATAGAAGAAAAAAAAATCCCATTAATATCAGAAATAAACGATGAGAGTGCAGAGGACATCAGAATTGTAATTGAGCCCAAAAATAGGAATATATCTCCAGAGGTATTAATGGAAAACTTATTTAAGTTTACTGATCTTGAAAGTAGAGTTCATTTGAATTTAAACTATTTAGATAAAAATAATATTCCTGGAGTACGATCTCTAAAAAATGCTTTAAAAGACTGGTTGGAACATAGAAAAGAAATTTTAGAAAGAAAATCCAATTTTCGATTAAATAAAATAAAAGATCGTTTAAAGATTATTGATGGTCAAATAATTGTATATTTGAATTTGGATAGAGTTATCCAAATAATTCGAGAAGAAGACAATCCAAAAGATTTACTAAAAAAAGAATTTAAATTAAACGAAATACAGGTTAATTCAATTTTAGATATGAGACTAAGATCTCTTCGAAAATTAGAAGAAATTGAGTTAAAAAAAGAAAAAAATAATTTAATATCTGAAAAAAATGAATTAATAAAAATATTATCTGATGAAGATAAAAAAATATATGTTTTAGTAAATCAAATTAAAAAGATAAAAAGTGATTTAAAAAATAAAATTGATAGAAAAACAACTTTTGATAATTTACCTGAGATAGAAATTACGAATTTTGATGATTATATCGAAAAAGAACCAATTACAATAATTTTATCTAGTCAAAATTGGATTAGAACTCAAAAGGGGCATATAGATTTAAATTCAGAATTTAAGTTTAGAGAAGGCGATAGTTCGAAAAATATTTTTCATGCAAAAACAAATGACAAGATCATCTTTTTTTCAGAACATGGAAATTTTTATACTATTTTAGCAAATAAGTTACCTTCTGGAAGAGGATTTGGCGAGCCATTATCTAAATTTTTTGATTTAGATGGTAATGAAAAAATAATAAGTTCCTTCTCTTTTTTTGAGGGTATCGTTGCAATCGCTTCATCGGACGGATTGGGATTTAAAATTAATACCCAAAATGTTGTAGCTTCGACAAGATCAGGAAAAAAAATTTTCAATTTAAATGAGAATCAAAAGGCTAAATCTCTTACAATTTGTAATGACGAATTGCTTGCAGTTACAGGAAGTAATAGAAAAATGTTAATTTTTAATATTTTAGAACTTCCTGAATTAAGTAAGGGAAAAGGGGTTATTTTACAAAGATATAAAGATGGTTATTTAGAAGATATAAAATGTGTATCTAAAACTAAAGGGATCAGTTGGTTTTTATCAGGTGGTAGGCAAAGAACCGAAAAGGACATCACTTCTTGGATTGGAAAACGAGGAGGCGCAGGAAAGATGGTTCCTAATGGTTTTCCAAGACCTCCAAAATTTGACTAAAATTTAGACTAATAATTATTATATTTGATAAATTAAAATTACACATTTGCTTATAATTAAATTGCATTTACTTTAAAATCATTCTAGGTTACGACTATTAAATTTCTTATATTATTAGTCAATTAATTATGGAGGAAACAATGAAAAGAAGAGATTTTTTATCTAAAGCTGGTTTAGGAGTTACAGCTGGCGTTATTGGTGCAAGTACTTTATCAACTCCAGCCATTTCAGGTGGTCATAAAACAATTAATGTTGTTTCTACATGGCCAAGAGATTTTCCTGGTTTAGGCCTTTCTGCACAAAGATTATCAGCAAGAATTACTGAACTTTCTGAAGGTAAGTTAAAAGTTAATTATTTTGCTGCTGGAGAAAAGGTTGGAGCTTTTGATGTATTTGATGAAGTTGCATCTGGTAATTCACAAGCATATATTGCCGCAGAATATTATTGGAAAGGTAAGCATGCAGCTTTTAATTATTTCACATCAGTGCCATTTGGCATGACGACTGTGGAGTGGAATGCATGGATTAAATTTGGTGGCGGCCAAAAACTTTGGGACGATTTGTCTGGCGAGTTTGGTTTAAAAGCACTTCCTTGTGGAGGTACAGGAACACAAGCCGGTGGTTGGTTTAATAAAGAGATTAACTCAGGTGAAGATTTAAAAGGTTTAAAAATGAGGATCCCTGGTCTTGGTGGAACCGTTATGTCAAAACTTGGAGCTTCTCCAGTCTCACTTCCAGGTGGTCAGATTTATGAAAACTTAGTGTCTGGTTCAATTGACGCTACTGAGTGGGTTGGTCCATACAATGATTATTTTATGAAATTTTATGAGGCTGCTAAATTTTACTATACTGGTGGAATGCATGAGCCAGGTTCTTGTCTTGGCATGGGCTTTAATGCAAGTTTTTGGGGCAAGTTAAGTAAGACTGAACAAGCTCTTATTACAGCAGCATGCATGGAAGAACATGCGGCGCAATATGAGGAAACTTGTGCAAAAAATGGAGAATATCTTGAAAAGCTAGTTAAAGATCACGGAACAAAGGTAAAGTCATTTAATGATGATGTTTGGGATGCCTTTGGTGAAGCTGCAGCTGAAGTTTTTGAGGAAACAAGAGCTCATTCAGCAATGGCGAAAAAAGTTGATGATGCTTATCAAGGCTTCATGAAAGAATGTGGCACTATGATGGCTAATTTTGAGATTAGTTATGTTAATCAAAGAAATAGAGTATTAGATATTTCTTAAATTATTAAAAAGGATTAGGAAAAATTCCTAATCCTTTTAAAAACCTAATATATGAATACTTCAGATTTATTACTTAAACTATTTGGATGGTTGTCAATAAGCTTAGTAGCAGCTTATTTGATTGATAATGTAATGATTGTAGGGTTCAATTTTCCAGGAGCTTTTAGCATATTTAAACATTTTAGCTTGCTAGGTCTTTTTGAATTTTTTGTATACATATTAATAGCATCAATTACTTACTTTATCGTAAGAAAAAGTAATTTGAATTTTAGAAGTAACTCCATAATACTTCATAAACTAAATATTTATTTAATAAGATCTTTTTTTTGGATAATTTTAATTACAGGTTTTGTAGACATTGCAATTGCATTCATGAGGGTTGAAAAAATATTTGAATTTTTTCTAGGTAAAGAAATTTCTTCAAATTTTAGTAGACCTGTATTTGTAGGGGTATATTTCCATATACCTTTAATTATTTTAGGTTTTATTATTGCGAAATTTACAAAAACAATTGGCTTTCATTGGTTATCCCTTTTAATTGTTGCCTCAGAATTATTAATTGTAATAACGAGATTTGTATTTTCATATGAACAGACATTTATGGGTGACTTAGTAAGATATTGGTACGCAGGGTTATTCTTATTTGCTTCAGCATATACTCTCTACGAAGATGGACACGTAAGAGTTGATATTATTTACCAAGGATTAAAAGAAAAAACCAAAAATCTAGTTAATTGTTTTGGTAGTATTTTGCTTGGTTGGTCAACATCTATTGTAATTATTTTATTATGTTTTTATGGAAAGCAATCTATTGTAAATAGTCCAGTTGCAAACTTTGAAATAACTCAGCAAGGTAGTGTTGGGATGTTTATAAAGTATCATATGGCGGTTTTCCTAGCAATTTTTGGAATAACAATGTTAATTCAGTTTATAAGTTATTTTTTTGAATCAATCGCCGATTATAAAAATGAAAAAGGAAAAAGAATTGTTGAAACTTCTTCAAGTCATTAATTAGTTATGGAATTATTATTTTTAGTTATACTTGTTATTTTAATGGCAATAGCTCTTGGATCTGGCTATCCAGTTGCATTTGCATTGCCAGGATCTGCAATCATATCAATATTACTAGCTGGTTTAACAGGCTTTATACTTGAAGGAAATGTAGATGCATATTTTCATACTGGTGGTGCTCTAGAGTGGCTTTCCGCAGGTGTAACCAATTTAAGAGGTGTTTACTGGGAAGTTGAAAGAGATACTCTAATAGCGATTCCATTATTCATTTTTATGGGAATAATGCTACAGAGATCAAAAATAGCTGAAGATTTGCTTGTTACTATGGCTCAATTATTCGGGCCTGTGCGAGGTGGTCTGGGTATTTCTGTTGTTTTTGTAGGCGCTTTGCTTGCAGCAACTACTGGTATAGTTGGAGCTACTGTAGTTGCCATGGGCTTAATTTCTCTTCCAGCAATGTTAAGAAATAAATATTCAACTCCGCTAGCAACAGGTACGATTGCTGCTTCAGGAACATTAGGTCAAATAATTCCACCGTCAATTGTTCTTATTATTTTAGCAGACCAATTATCGTCAGCTTCAGATCAAGCAAGTACAATGAGAAAAGCTTTGTACAAAGAATCTACTGGCGAGTTGACCATGCCATCAGTTTTTGATGTAATTTCTACTAGTGCGGGCGAAATGTTTTTAGGTGCTTTTGTACCAGGTTTATTACTTGTTGGTATTTACATGGCATTTATTTTAATAGCAGCCTTTTTAATTCCAAAAATAGCTCCCCCGGTTCCATATGAAGGCAAAATGGATAGAAAATTTTGGGGCAATGTACTCTTGACTTTAATTCCACCTTTAACATTGATTATTTTGGTATTAGGTTCAATTATCTCTGGAATTGCTACTGTTAACCAAGCTGGTGCTATTGGAGCTGCAGGCGCAATAATTATGGCGGGATACAGGCAAACTTCTGGAAGTAAGTCATCGTACTATCCTGCATTAATAATTTTAATAGGATTAATTTTAATTGGATATGCAATTTCTCAATATGATATGAATATAAAGTTAATTAATTCATATGAAGATAAAATAGGAATATTTCTTGGTCTTTTGGGGACTAGTTTGGTAGTTATATCTCTTATATGGAGTGGAAAACGACTTTTCAATAAAGAAAATACAATGCAAGAAGTAATGCTTGAAACTGCTAAAACTACATCATTAGTATTCATTATTCTTCTTGGTGCGGCTATGCTTACAGCTGCTTTTAGAGCTTTTGGTGGGGAAGAGTTAGTTAAAGATTATTTAAATTCTCTTCCGGGCGGTTTTTGGACAAAGTTTGTTATTGTAATGGCTGTAATTTTTGTTCTTGGTTTTTTTCTTGATTTTATTGAGATTGCTGTTGTGGTTGTGCCAATTGTGGCACCAATCCTTTTAGCAGATCCATCAGCAAACATTACTGCGGTATGGTTAGGAGTAATGATAGGATTAAATATACAAACATCTTTCCTCACTCCTCCTTTTGGATTTGCATTATTTTATCTTAGGGGAGTTGCATCAAAGGTAGTTAAAACATTAGATATGTATAAAGGTGTTATTCCATTTATTGTACTTCAACTTTTAGCATTAACAATTGTAGGGATCTATCCAACATTAGTAAATTATTTGCCAAACAGAGTTAGTTATTTGTCAGAAAATTCTCCTCCTCCAAGAAATCCTAAATTACAAATTTGTATAGAAGATTTTATAAAGGAAAATTATTTTTATGAAAATAATGAAATTAATAAGTCTATTGAAGTTTTTAAAAGTCAAGATTTATCATCTTTAGATAGAAAATATAATAAAATCATCTTAGCTTCTCTTTCTGAAATTGATGAAGCTCTTAAGTCCTTGAAACAAGCTTATGATATAAATCAGGAAATTTCAGAAAAATCAAAAGATTATCTACCAATATTAAAAAAAGTTAGAGGTATTCAAAAAGTAAATTTAGAATTAAATAAAGAGCTTAAAGAAAAACAGGTGATCTTGGATAGAACTGATCAAACTGATACTAAATCACTGAAAAAAATTAATGATGAAATCGAAAATATTAAGCTTAAAATTGATTCAAATAATAAAACTATACCTAATGATTGGACATCTATTAATAAAAGTTTTAAAAAAATTGTTAAGTTAGAACAGAAAAAAAGAAATGATTACAGGAGACTAGCTGACAATTCGTATGAAAACTTATCTACTTTATCTTTAACATTAAGTTCAGTTGATAAATTTAATAAGTTCAATGATAATTTTATTGATTTAAAATCTAGATTAGATCAACAAGACAAGTTAAAACTTTCAGAACAAGTCAAATCATTATCAAAAACTATAAGTGAATTGCCAGATAATAGTAAGATAACTTCTAATCTAAATAAAGTTAGACGTGAACTCAAAAAGAAGAAAGTGAAGATGGCAAAGGTATATAAACTTTTTAATAAATCCTATTCTGAATATTCAAAAAAATTAAAGTCATTAAACAAGATTGACCGATCAGTTTTACTAAATTTAAATAAATTTATTAAATCAATTAAATACAATGTTGGCATAAGAAAACAAGAAAAATTAAACAGGGATTTGGCTCTTTATGCCGCCACATGTAATTCTGGTCATAAAGATTTATCAATACATTTTTAGATGTTTCAGACAATTAAATCCTGTAATAACATGATGGTTAGTCCTCATTGGATGGCAACACAAGCAGGTATAGATATTATGCGAAATGGTGGAAATGCAATTGAAGCCATGATATCCTCTGCTGCTGTTATTTCTGTTGTATATCCTCATATGAATTCTTTAGGTGGAGATAATTTTTGGTTACTTAACACTTTCGATCAAAAATTAATTGGTATTGAAGCTACTGGATTTTCTTCTGAAAAAGCTACTATTGATTTTTATAATTCTAAAGGATTAAAACAAATACCAAGTAGAGGTGACTTTGCAGCAATTACAGTTCCAGGTGTTGTCAGTGGTTGGATGAAAGCTTATGAGTATAGTTTACAAAAATTAAATGGTAAAAAATCATTAGAGGAAATTTTAGATCCAGCTATACAAATTGCTAATTATGGATTTCCAGTAACTTCTACACTAGAGAAAAACTTAAAAATTAAAAAGTCTGAATTAAAAAACTTAAAAGAATTTGCTAATAAATACTATTCAAATGAGCTAACTGCAGGTTCAGTTGTCAAATTTCCAGAAATGGCTGAAACTTTTAAATTATTAGTTAAAAATGGATTAGATGATTTTTATAAAGGAAAGATCTCCAAAAAGATTTTTTCAGATTTAAAAAAAACTAATTGCTTACTTACGGAAAATGATTTTAAAAGTTTCAATTCAAGATTTGTAGAGCCTATTCATATAAGTTTGGATGATTGCAAGGTCTATAACTTACCTCCTCCAACTCAAGGTATTTCGTCCTTATTGATACTTGGCATTCTAAATAAACTCAAACACAAATGTGGATCAGAGTTTAATTTCATTCATAGTGTTGTTGAAGCCACTAAAAAATCTTTCCTATTAAGAGATAAATACATAACTGACCCAGATTATATGAAAATAGATATTTATGATTTGATTAATGATGAATTATTTTCAAAATTAGCTAATGAAATAAATTATAAAGAAGCTTTGGAATGGCATTTAAAATCCCAAAAAGGTGATACAGTTTGGTTAGGTTCGTCAGATAAATTTGGAAATTCAGTTAGTTTTATTCAGAGTATTTTTTGGGAGTTTGGATCTGGTGTTTATTTGCCAGAAACTGGCATTACATTGCAAAACCGAGGGGCAAGTTTTTCTTTAAATAGTGATAGCCATAACGTTCTTTGTCCTAGAAGGCGACCTTTTCATACAATTCAACCAGCTTTAGCAAAATTTGATGATGGAAGATGTTTGTTATATGGTACTATGGGAGGTGATGGGCAACCACAGACGCAAGCAACAATTTTTTTGAGATACAGAGAATTGAAACAAAATCTTCAAGATGCTATCAACAGTCCACGTTGGCTGTTAGGCAAAACTTGGGGACAGGATACACATAATCTTAGGTTAGAAAAAAGATTTGATAATAATACGGTTTCTAAATTAATTGAAGTTGGACATGAAATACAGCTGGTAAATGATTTTGACGAAGTCATGGGTCACGCTGGCGCAATTGTCTCTTTCAAAAATGGTTTTAAAGAGGCAGGGTTTGATTTAAGAAGTGATGGTCTAGCTTTAGGAAATTAAATTTTTTTCCATTTTCCTTCTGAATATAATTCACCTTGTTTAAATTTTAATTTGTAATTCATTCTTGTCGCATTTTTAATATAATAGCCTAAGTAGACAAAGTCTAAATTCAATTTTTTTGAGTATTTAATTAGTTCTAAAATCATAAAACTTCCTAGACTATCTTTTGGATAATCTAAATCATAAAAACTATAAACAGCTGATAAACCATCTTTTTGATAATCAAAAAGCATTACTCCAATTAGCTTATTGTAGGGAGTTCTAAATTCAAGAATTTGTGTATTAATTGGGGATGTTTCAATCATAGATTGAAATTCTTCATATGTCATTAAAGACATGGAACTTCCGGTGTGTCTTTCATTTTGATACTTAGAAAATAGCTTAAAGTACTCTTTTTTTGCTAGGTTATTTTTTAAGTTAATTTTATTATTTAAATTTTTTTTGTTAACTCTTTTTAGACTTTTTGTCATATTAAAGTTATCTAAATTAATCCTATAAGATTGACAATCATTACAACTATTACAAGATGGTCTGTACATCCAATTTTCAATTCTTCTAAATCCAGATAAAGATAATTCGTCAAAGATAAAAGGATTATTATTTAAATCTGTTACTAATCTTTTTTCAGANTTATTATGTAAATAAGGGCATNGTGTTTCTTTAGTCATAAAGAAAACNGGGTAATTTAGAAGATTTACTTTTTCTATTTTAGCCATAATATATTTAACGACTTAATTATTTATTTTTCAATTTATTTTGTTTACCATATCCACCAGGTGTAGGAGTTTNTATTATAATAGAGTCTCCTTCCANAACTTTTCTATAGTCACAACCTTCGAGAATCTCTTTTGTGTTATTTTTTCTTATAATATAATTTTTACCAACTTTACCATCTTCTCCACCATTTAATCCATGAGGTTTAATTTTTCTATTACTTGACAAAATTGCTAATTCCATTGGTTCTTTAAAAGTAATTTTTCTAAATGTACCATTTCCACCTTTATATTTACCTCTNCCNCCTGAGTTTGGTCTAATGTGAAAATCGTCAAGCAAAACAGGAAATTTTATTTCTAAAATTTCTGGATCTGTAAGACGTGAATTAGTCATATGNACTTGTATTGCATCAGTACCATTATATCCTGGCCCAGCAGGAGACCCTGAGCATATAGTTTCATAATATTGGTATTTTTCATTTCCGAAAGTTAAATTATTCATAGTTCCTTGNCTAGAAGACATCACATTTAGTGCTGAAAGTAATGCATTTACTANGTGCTGACTAGTTTCAACATTTCCAGCTACTACTGCTGCAGGATATTTAGGATTAAGCATACAATTTTTAGGAATTTTAATTTTGATAGGTTTTAGACATCCAGAGTTCATGGGGATATTTTTATCAACTAATAATCTGAAACAATATAAAACAGCAGCAATTGTTACTGGTCTTGGAGCATTAAAATTGTTAAGCAATTGATTTGATGTTCCAGTGAAATCAACNACAACCTTTTTATTATNATTAGTTTTTGTTATTTTAACATTTATTGTTGCACCATTATCTGTTTTTAAAAGAAACTTTGAATTTTTTAATTTTTTAATTGCGTTACTNACACTTTTTTCAGCATTAAGGTTTATAAATTTNATATAATTTAAAAATTTAGTTTTACCAAAATTTTCATATGCTTCTTTTAATAATAATAAACCTTTATTGTTAGATGCTATTTGAGCTTTAATATCTAATATGTTTTGTGTGATATTTCTGGCAGGGTATTTATGATTTTTCAAAGTATTAACAATTAATTGTTCATTAAAAAAATTTTTTTTAATTATTTTGACATTGTCAAATAGAACTCCTTCTTCATTAATATTTGTTGCAAGAGGTGTCATAGAACCAGGAGCTGTTCCTCCTATATCTGCGTGATGACCTCTAGAAGCAACAAAAAAAGTGATTTTTTTTTCAATAAATACAGGAGTGATTACAGTTATATCTGGTAAATGTGTTCCTCCATTATATGGAGCATTTAAAGCAAAACTATCACCTTCATAAATATTATTTATGTTATTTTTGATTATACTTTCAACNGATTGTTGCATAGAACCTAGATGAACTGGCATATGTGGAGCGTTAGCAATCAGATCGCCTTTTNTTGAAAATACTGCACAAGAAAAATCAACTCTTTCTTTTATATTTACGGAGGAGGCTGTTTGTTGAAGCACTGTTCCCATTTGTTCAGCAATATTCATGAATAAATTATTAAAAATTTCTAATAGTATAGGGTCAGATTTTTTAAAGTTAAAATTATTTAAACTTTTTTTAGATTTATCATTTATTTTATCTAATATTATAAATTTATTTGCTATAAATTTTGCTTCCCAATTCTCATCTACAAAAATAGTTTGATTATCTTCTATAATTAACAAAGGGCCTTTTATTTTTGTATTTTTTAAAAATTGTTTTTGAGAAATTATATTCACATTTTTCCATTTCCCATTTGTAAATACCTTAGTCGTATCTAATGTTTTGGGATATTTAGAAAGTTTACAATTAATAGCATGTTTTTTTGAATAAGAATTTTTTATCAAAACCTCAGTTTCAATATAATCTATTATAATTTCTGAGGTTTCAAATAAGATCCCAAATCTATATTTATGATTTTTATTAAAACTCTTTATAACTGTTTTAATGTCTTCATATGGTATTTCTATGGTCGTTGTAGAGTTAAAATATTTTAAAAAAAGCTTATAATAAACATTGATATCTTTAGGTTCATTTGAATTTTTAAAAAGTTCATCAATACATTGTTTTTCTAATTCATTAAATACTTTATTTAGACCTTTTAGATTTCTATTATTTAATTTTTCATTTACATTTTTTTGGCGATAGCTTCTTACATCTGAAATTCCCATTCCGTAAGCTGAAAGAACTCCGGAAAACTTATTAAAAACAATTTTTTTTATCCCAAGAGAATCTGCTACTGAGCATGCATGTTGACCACTAGCACCTCCATAGCAAGATAAAGTATATTTAGTTATATCATGACCTCTCTGTATTGAAATTTTTTTTATTGCATTTGCCATATTTTCAGACGCTATTTGAAGGAACCCAGATGCAATTAGTTCAATGCTTTTTGGGATTTTATATTTATTTTTTAATTGTTGAAATTTTGAAACAACTTTTTTCTTATTTAGAGGTTCATTTTGATTTTTCCCAAATATTTTTGGAAAAAAGGATTCATTAATTTTCCCAACAATTAAATTTGCATCTGTTACTGTAAGAGGTCCTTTATTACCATAACAAGTTGGTCCTGGATTAGAACTTGCAGATTGAGGGCCGACTTGAAATCTATCATCTTCAAATTTTAAAATAGACCCACCTCCGGCTGCAACTGTGTGCACATCCAGCATTGGTGAAGTAATTCTTGTTCCTGCTATAATATTTTCGTTTTTTCTTTCATAACTTTTATTGAAATGAGAAACATCAGTTGAAGTGCCACCCATATCAAAGTTAATTATCTTGCTAATTCCTAATGATTTTATGGTTTCTACAGAACCTACAACTCCTCCAGCAGGTCCAGATAAAATAGAGTCTTTCCCTTTAAAATTTATTGCAGATGTAAGGCCGCCTGAAGACATCATGAAATAAATATTTTTTTTTATTTGGTTATAGTTTCTAACACTATTTGTTAAATTTGATGTGAAGTTGTTAAGGTATTTTTTAAGTATCGGAGAAAGGTAAGCATCTGCGACTGTGGTATCTCCTCTACACACAATTTTTACAAGTGGTGACACTTGAGAACTTATTGAAATTTGATCAAACCCAATATTTTTAGCTAATTTTTGTATTAACTCTTCATGTTTTTTAAATTTGTAACCATGCATTAAAACTATTGCTAAACTATTAAAACCTTGTGATTTAAATTTAAGAAGTTCTTTTTTTACTTCACTTTGTTTTAGGTTTTTAATAATGTTTCCATTACTATCTATTCTTTCGTCTACTTCTACAACTTTTTTATATAAATTCTCAGGTTTTATTGGTTTTTTTGAAAATATATTTGAGCGGTCCTGATATGCAATTTCAAGAGCATCTCTAAAACCTTTTGTTGTAACCAATAAGGTTTTAGCACCTTTTCTTTCAAGAAGTGCATTTGTAGCTACAGTTGTACCCATTTTAATTTCTTTAATTATAGCAGAAATATTATTATTTTCTTTTGTACTTTCATTTATTATTTTTGAAATACCATATGAAGAAGCGTCATCGTAAACACCTCTATTTACGGAAAGATATTTTTTTATAATTAATTTATTGTTTGGACTTTTAGCTACAATATCTGTAAAAGTTCCACCTCTATCTATCCAGAAAGACCATTTATTATTAGACATTTTATTCTTCGTTTAAAATTTTGGAAACTAATGGAGCAAAGTATGTTAAGACACCCGTACAACCAGCTCGTTTGAAACAAGTAAGTGTTTCTAAGATAACGGACTTATCCAAAAAGCCCTTTTCAATTGCAGACATCAACATTGTGTACTCGCCAGAAACTTGATAAGCAAAAATCGGAATATTAAATCTACTATTCAATTTATTGATAATATCTAAATATGGCATGCCAGGTTTAACAATTATCATGTCAGCCCCTTCAGAAATATCTAATTCAGCTTCTCTTATCGCTTCTTTTGAGTTAGAAAAATCCATTTGATATGAAGATTTATCCTTCTTTCCAAAGTTTATTGATGACCCTACAGCGTGCCTAAATGGGCCATAAAAAGATGAAGCATATTTTGCTGTATAAGACATTATAAGAGTATTTTTGAAGTTATTTTTTTCAAGTGTTTCCCTAATTTTTTTTACTCTTCCATCCATCATATCACTTGGAGCTATTATATCGCATCCAGCTTCAGTTTGAATAAGTGCTTGTTCACACAAAATTTTTATTGTTTCATCATTATCAATATATTCATTAATAATTATACCATCATGACCATGGTTAGTATATGGATCTAGTGCGACGTCACATAGAACACCTAGTTCGTTTGATGTGTCTTTGATTAATTTAATTGCATTACAAACAATATTATTTTTATTTAAGGCTTCTGTACCAGAAGAGTTTTTTAATTTGTCATTGATTTTTGGAAAAATTGCAACTGCAGGAATATTTAAGTTTAAAATGTTTTTTATTTCTTTCTTCAATAAATCTAAAGAGTATCTAAAAATTCCTGGCATTTCATTTATTGGTTCTTTTTTGTTGATTCCATCAGTAACAAAAATTGGATAAATCAAATCATTTACTGTTAAAAGGTTTTCTTTAACAATATTTCTTATAAACTTTTTTGATCTAGTCCTTCTCATTCTTATCAAAGGAAAATTGTTTAAAGTCATTTATTTAACACTTATTTATAGATAACATTAAAATTTAACTTAATTCATTATTTATTTACAATCTACCTTTAATTTTTAATAAATTTAGATTAGATTAAATAAGAGAGAATATATGAAATTAACAAATTATTTTTTACCTGTTAAAAAAGACAAACCTAAAGAAGCTGAAATACCCTCTCATGTTTTAATGCTCAGAGCAGGAATGTGCCAACAGTCAACTTCCGGAATTTATTCTTGGTTACCACTTGGGAAAAAAGTTTTAGATAAAATAGAAAATATTACTAAAGTTGAAATGAACAATGCTGGTGCTGTAGAAATTTTGATGCCTACAATTCAACCATCTGAACTTTGGATAGAATCTGGTAGATATCAAGATTATGGAAAGGAAATGCTAAGAATTGTAGATAGAAATAAAAAGGAGTTATTATATGGACCAACCAACGAAGAATTAATTACCGACATTTTTCGAAATAACATCCAAAGTTATAAAGACCTGCCACTCAATTTGTATCATGTACAATGGAAATTTAGAGACGAAGTTAGACCTAGATTTGGTGTTATGAGAGGACGTGAATTTTTAATGAAAGATGCATATTCGTTCGACACTAATTTAGATAATGCAATAAAGTCTTATAACAAAATGTTCGTTGCTTATATGAAGTTATTTAAAAAAATGGGGTTACGTCCTATTGCAATGAAGGCTGATACAGGACCTATAGGTGGAGATTTAAGTCATGAATTTATAATATTATCAAAAACTGGAGAAAGTAACGTTTATTTTGATAAAAGCCTTTTGGAAATGCAAGAACTGTTCGATAAAATTAATTATAATGATAATTTGCAAGAATGTATTGACAAATATACATCTTTTTATGCAGCAACTGAAGAAAAGCACATTCCAAAAGAGTCAAAAAATATATTAGGAGAATTAATTAATACCAAAGGTATTGAAGTAGGTCATATATTTCATTTTGGACAAAAGTATTCTGAGCCTTTAAATGCGACTATAACAAATGAAAATGGAAAAAATATTTCTGTTTATATGGGCTCTTATGGCGTTGGAGTTTCAAGATTAGTTGGTGGAATTATAGAGGCTAATCATGATTCTAAAGGTATTATATGGCCTAAAGAAGTAACACCATTTATGTGTAGTTTAATAAACTTAAACCCAGATAACAAAGAATGTACAAAAATCTCTACTAAATTATACGAGTACTGCAAAGAAAATAATATTGATGTTTTACTTGATGATAGCAAAGAAAGTATTGGTTCAAAATTAGCAATTGCAGATTTAATCGGGTTTCCCTTTCAAATTATAATTGGTCCAAAAGGGGTAAAGACTGATAGTTATGAAATTAAAATTAGGAAAACTGATACTACCATTAACTCAAGCTTGAATGAGCTTTTTAATTATATATGCAAAAATATGGTTTAGTTTAAATGATTTATAATTCATTCGAATTTTTTTTGGCATTTAGGTATATCAAATCAAAAAAAACTGAAGGTTTTATATCTTTATCTTCTTGGTTTTCTTTTATTGGCATTGCATTGGGTGTTGCTACTTTAATAATTGTTATGTCTGTAATGAATGGTTTTAGATCAGAATTAGTTAATAGAATATTAGGAATTAACGGGCATTTAATGATCTATTCTCAAAATGGCCAATTAATATCTAAATATAATGAAATTTCTAAAAAAGTAAGTGATAATAATAATGTTCTTGCAATAATACCTCAAATTGATGGACAAGGTTTGGCCCGATCAAAACACTATATAAGTGGAGTCATGATAAAAGGTATAAGATGGTCAGATTTACCTGCCAAAAAGTTGTTATGGGATAGTTTAAACAATAAAGCTAGATCTAATTTTAAAATAAACAATGAAATTATTATTGGTTCACGTTTGGCAAAAAGGTTAAATGTTAATGTAGGTGATAAATTATCTTTGGTCTCCGCAAGTGGTATGAATACAGTTCTAGGAATTATTCCACAAAAACAAACTTTTAAAATTGGAGGGTTGTTTAATGTTGGAATGTATGAGTATGATAATAATTTTGTTTTTATACCCTGGAGTTCTGCGCAAAATTTTTTACAAATGGGTGATTTTGCAAGTAATTTAGAGATTTTTTTGAAAGATCATGAGGCTACTGAGAGCTTTACAAAAGAAATAAAAAAAATATTAGGAAAAAATTTTAGTTTAATTGATTGGAAAAAACAAAATAGTACATTTATAAATGCTTTAAAGGTTGAAAAAAATGTTATGTTCTTGATATTAACACTGATAATATTAGTTGCAGCATTTAATATAATATCATCTATGATAATGCTTGTTAATGCAAAATCTGGAGACATTGCTCTTCTTAGAACAATGGGCGCATCAAAAAAAGCAATAATCAAAATATTCATTTTAATTGGCACATCTATTGGTTTCTTGGGCACTGTTTTTGGGGCATCGTTAGGAGTGTTTTTGAGTATAAACATTGAATATGTAAGAAAATTTTTATCTTTTGTGCTTAATCANGAACTCTTTTCTCCAGAAATATACTTTCTGAATAATCTTCCATCAAAAATTAGTTTTTCAGAAGTTTTTTTTATAATCTTTACATCTATGTCACTTTCTATTTTAGCCAGTGTTTTCCCTTCATGGAAGGCTTCAAAAATTTTGCCAGCTGAAGTGTTAAGGTATGAATGAAAAAATATCTAAATATATTGAACTAATCGATATATGTTATCATTATAAAAATGGTTCTGAAAACATAGAGATTTTTAAAAATTTAAATTTAACNATTTATTCNGGTGAAATGGTAGCCTTGCTAGGTCCAAGTGGATCAGGAAAAAGTACACTTTTAAATTGTATTGGTCTTCTAGATAACTTTACATCAGGTGTTTATAAAATCTTGGGGAAAGATTTCCTNGAATTAAAAGAAAATGATATAACTAATATAAGACTTAATGAAATAGGATTTGTTTTTCAAAACCATAGACTTTTTCAAGAATTTTCCGCAGCAGAAAATATTATGCTCCCTTCTTTAATTAAGAAAATTCCAATCAAAAAGGCTTTATTAAATTCACTTCAAATATTAAATTATTTAAATCTTGATCATAGACAGGATCATAGGCCAGCAAAATTATCTGGAGGTGAATCTCAAAGAATTGCTATTGGAAGAGCATTGTCAAATAATCCAAAATTTATACTAGCTGATGAACCAACTGGTAATTTAGATAGAGAAAATACTTTGTTAATATTTGAACTTTTNAAAAAAATAACCTCTGAAACAAAAAAAAGTTGTATTATTGCTACACATAACAATTTACTTGCTGAAAAGATGGATAGAATTTTATTGATTGAAAATCAAAATATTAAAGTTTTAAAATGATTTTATATGCTTTCCCAAAATTTTGTTAATCTAAGAACTCATACAAATTATTCCTTATCCGAAGGGATGTTAACGTCAAATTATATAGCAGACTTTTGTAGGCAAGATTTACAACCAGCTTGTGCAATCACTGATACATCAAATTTATTTGGTGCATTTGAATTTTCTGAAAAACTTTTTTCTTCTGGAATTCAACCAATTATTGGTATGCAGGTAAATGTATATGACAAATACTTTGAAAAAAAACATTTTGAGTTAGTTTTACTAGTGAAAAATCAAATTGGATACCAAAACTTAGTTATAATTGCAAATAAAATTAATAAAGGAATAAGTTTAAACATTAACAAAAAAATTGATATTGAATTTTTAATAAAGCATAAATCGGGATTAATTTTCTTGAGTGGAGGTTTTAATAATGGATATGTTGCTAATTTATTACTAATAGGAGAAAAAGAGATTTCCTACAAACGTGCTAAATACTTAAAATCATCCTTAAGTGAGAATTTTTATATTGAAATACAAAGATCAAAAATCAAAGAAACAACTTCAGCTGAAAAACAACTTTTAGAATTAGCATATTTATTAGACATTCCTATTGTTGCAACTAACGATTCCTATTTTAGGCATAAGGAACAGTTTGAAGCATTTGAAATTTTGTCGCTTATTGAAAAAGGTAAAACAATTTCTTCAAAAAAAGAGATGTTACATTCAGAAGAAAATTTTTTTATGTCAAAGTCTCAAATATTACAGTTGTTTTGTGACTTACCTGAGGCAATTGAAAATACTTTAGTCATAGCCCAAAAATGTACTTTTTGTCTTAAACCTCAAGAGTTATCTCTTCCTAGATTTGTAAACTCTGATTCAACTGATGAAATTACTTTATTAAAAAAAATCTCTATAGAAGGTTTGGAAAAAAGATTAAATGAAGATAACTTAATAAATGGTCCTAATAAAGTAAAAACGTATCAAGATAGATTAAATACAGAGTTAAACATTATTTCAGAAATGGGTTTTTCTGGTTATTTTTTAATTGTATCAGATTTTGTAAAATGGTCTAAAAAGCATTATATACCAGTTGGTCCTGGCAGAGGTTCAGGAGCAGGTTCAATAGTCGCATGGTGCATAGAAATCACTGATTTAGACCCTATCAAATGGGGACTTTTATTTGAAAGATTTTTAAATCCAGAGAGGGTTTCCATGCCAGATTTTGATATTGACTTTTGTCAAGATAGAAGAGATGAAGTAATTAATTATATCAAACATAAATATGGATCTCAAAACGTTGCACAAATCATTACTTTTGGCAGTCTTCAAGCAAGAGCAGCAATTCGTGATGTAGGTAGAGTTTTAGAAATGCCTTATAGTCAAGTTGATCAAATAGCAAAACTAATACCAGCAACACCAGCTAATCCAGTAACATTNTCAATGGCCTTGAAAACACAAGATGATTTGATAAAAGCAAAACAGGAAAATGAAGAAGTTTCAAAACTTATTGATATCTCTTTATCAATTGAAGGTTTGAATAGACATGTTTCCACTCATGCTGCTGGAATTGTAATTGCTGAAAAAAAGTTAGATAATATTATACCTCTNTATAGTGAAAAAGAAGATGAAATCCCAGCNACACAATTTAATCTTAAATATATAGAAAAAGCAGGGCTTGTTAAATTTGATATACTTGGCTTAAAAACTTTAACAATAATTGCTAATACAGAAAAACAAATAAAAATAAACAACAAATCTTTTGATATTTCAAAAATAAAATTNGATGATAAAGATNTATANACTACATTGTCAAATGGANATACTGTAGGAATTTTTCAATTAGAATCAAAGGGCATGCAAAATGCTCTTAGNGGATTAAAACCAGATAGATTTGAAGACATAATAGCTGTTGTAGCATTATATAGACCAGGTCCAATGGAAAACATACCAAGTTATATTAATAGAAAACATGGTCATGAAAAAATTGAGTATATGCATGATACATTATCAGAAATTCTTTCAGAAACATATGGTATTTTTATATACCAAGAACAAGTGATGCAAGCAGCTCAAGTGCTAGCTGGTTATAGTTTAGCTTCAGCAGATATCTTAAGAAGAGCAATGGGGAAAAAAGATAAGGTAGAGATGGAAATGCAAAAAGAAAAATTTATCTCAGGTGCAAAAATGAATAATATTGCTACAAGAAATTCTGAAGAGATATTTGACCAAATTTCTGCTTTTGCAGGGTACGGCTTTAATAAGTCACATGCTGCAGCTTATGCACTCATAGCATATCAATGTGCATGGTTAAAAGCTCATTATCCTCATGAATTTTTTTCGTCTTTAATGACATATGATTCAGATAATGTAGAAAAAATTTCAATCTTTTCAGATGAATTAAAGAGAATGAAGATAAATATATTACCACCTGATATTAANCATAGTTATAATTTTTTTGCTGTTGAAAAATTAGANAATAATAAAAGCATNAGATATAGTTTGTCATCATTAAAAAATGTAGGCAATGAAGCTGTGAAAAAAATGATAAATTTTAGAAATCAAATTGGTAAATTTCTAAACTTTGATCACTATGTTGACACTGTTCCACAAAANATTTTTGGGAAAAGGGGGCTAGAAAGTTTAACTATGTCAGGTTCTTTTGATTGTTTAAATGTTTCTAGAAGCAAGCTTTTTAATTCAATATCTCAAATATTAGTTTTTTCTCAAAGAACTGAAAATGATAAATTAAATAATCAGAATAATTTATTTAACAATTCAAAAGAATTAGCACTTTCTAAATCTTTTGCGAAATCTTNAGAATGGTCCATTTCTGAAAATGAACAACACGAATTAATTTCTNTAGGNTTTTATTTNAATGAACATCCNTTAAAAAAACTTCAATCTATTTATTCATTGATTGATTTAAAAANAACAAGTTATTTAAATCAANTTGTTGATAATTCTAAATCTAGTAAAATTCAAAAGTTTACTGGAATNATAAAGAATATTTTTAAACGTACATCACAAAATGGAAAAATTTANGGAGTTGTTGAAGCTTCTGATTTAGANGGTGGAATAGAGATTTTTGTAGATAANGATAATTTATTGTTCTTAGAAGAAAATTTTTCTAAGAANANANTATTTATTTTTAGCNTAGAAAAAAGGTTTGANAATAATTCAGGTGTTAGAATTAATTGTCATGGAATACATAAACTTTTTGACTATGTCTCTAATAAAATAAATAAGTTAGAATTACATATTAAAAACATTAATAGCTTAAGAAAGTTAAAGCACGAATTGTCTTTTTTTAATACTGGAACTACAACAGTGATTATTATAATTAATACAAGAGATAAATTAATTAGTGTTGATTTAAAACAAAAATTACAAATCAATGACAATAATTTTAATAAAATTTTAAATATACCTGATATTACTTCTTTAAATTTTAAATAAAATGTTGATAAATTACTAAAATTAAATTATTAACACAATAACTTGTGTAATACCTCGGTTTTAAACCATCCGGTGCAATCATGTAAAGGTATTACTTAACATTAACCGGTAAAGGAAATAAAATGACTATACCTACATTTACAATGAGACAATTGCTAGAGGCTGGAATTCATTTTGGCCATCATACTAGAAGATGGAATCCAAAAATGGAAGAATTCATTTTTGGTGAAAGAAATAAAATTCATATAATTGATTTAGAAAAAACAGTCCCTTTATTATATACTGCTTTAGAAGTAATACATGATATTGCAAAAAAAGGGGGTAATATACTGTTTGTAGGAACAAAAAGATCTGCTGCTGATATTTTAGCTTCATCAGCAATTAATTGTGGACAATATTATGTGAATCATAGATGGCTTGGAGGTATGCTTACTAATTGGGAAACCGTTTCAAAATCCATCAAAAGATTAAAGGAACTTGAGAGTAAAATTGAAGGTGAAGAAATTAATAGTCTTACGAAAAAAGAAAGACTTAATATAGAAAGATCAAAGAGTAAATTAGATCTTAATTTAGGTGGAATTAAAAATATGCCAAATATTCCTGACGCCATTTTTGTTATTGATATTAATAAAGAAGCAATTGCAGTCCAAGAAGCAAAAACACTGAATATTCCAGTTATTGCAATCTGTGATACAAATACAGATCCAAATAAAGTTGATTTTCCGATACCAGGTAACGATGACGCTGTTAGATCTATTTCATTGTATTGTGATTTAATTGGATCTGCGATATTAAGTGGAATGGAAGAAAATCTTTCTGAATCTGNTGTTNATGCCGNCAATCAAAAAGATNNTACTATTAGAAGCAATTCCAGANGACAATGAATTAAAAAAAATAGATGATGCCGATAAAGATAAAATAGATGATGCTGATAAAGATAAAGTAGTAGAAAATAATNAAAATGTATCTATTGATGATGATANTGATAATAAAGAAGAAACAAATTGATGATTAATTAAAGGAGTTAATACTGAAATGAGTTTAAATGCTAGCTTAATAAAAGAATTAAGAGAAAAATCTGGTGCAGGTATTGTTGATTGTAAAAATGCTCTATCTGAAAATNANAATNATATAGAGAAGTCTATTGACTGGTTAAGAAAAAAAGGNNTATCAGTTGCTGCAAAAAAAAGTGGTAGGGTCGCAGCTGAAGGTCTTGTTGGNNTAAATATTGAGGGTGANGAAGCTTGCTTGATTGAAGTAAATNCAGAAACNGATTTTGTATCTCGAAATGAAAAATTTCAAAAGTTCGTAAATGATTGTTCAAAAATTGCTCTTCAATCTGATGGAAATGTTGAAAACTTTTTAAAATTAAATTATATAAATTCTGCTTCAACGGTACAAGAAGANTTAACTAAAAATATTGCTACCATTGGAGAAAACTTAAATATCAGAAGAATAGAAAGAGTNTCGCTTAATGAACCTGGCCTAATCGTTTCTTATGTTCATAATTCNGTTGTTGNAAACTTAGGAAAAATTGCTGTAGTTGTTGCTTTAAAATCAAATGGCTCGAAGGAGAAGTTGTATGATATTGGTAAAAAAATTGCTATGCATATAGCAGCTTCAAATCCAATTTCATTAGACTTAGAAAGTCTAGATCCTAATGTAATTGAAAAAGAAAAACAAGTTTTGATAGAACAGGCTATTTCGTCTGGNAAGCCTAAAGAAATAGCTGAAAAAATGGTTCANGGCAGAATTAAAAAGTTTTGTGAAGAANTTGTGTTANTGGAACAAAATTTTGTTATTGATGGTAAAACNAAAATTAAAGATGTGCTGAAACAAAGTTNTCAAGATTNAGANGATNAAGTTTCNATTTCATCNTTTAAAATTTTAATTTTAGGCCAAGGCATTGAAGTTGAAGAAAAAGATTTTGCTGCTGAAGTTGCTGCTACTGTAAATAATTAGAAAGTTTTATTTTGAAAGATTTGTATTGGAAAAGAATTTTGCTGAAACTTTCAGGTGAAGCATTAATGGGTAATAATGATTTTGGTATATCCCCTGAAATGCTTCAGTCAGTTGCCAATGAGATTAAAGATGTTGTTAATCTAGGAGCTGAATTATGTATAGTTCTAGGAGGTGGGAATATTTTTAGAGGTATAACTGGTGTTTCTAAAGGTATGGACAGAACTACTGGCGATTACATGGGTATGTTGGCTACAGTAATGAATTCTCTAGCTCTTCAAAACTCTTTAGAAAAATTGGGAGTTCCTACAAGAGTTCAATCAGCTTTACCTATATCAGCTGTAAGCGAACCTTACATAAGAAGAAGAGCAGATAGACATCTTGAAAAAAATAGAGTTGTCATTTTCGCGGCAGGTACAGGTAATCCTTATTTCACGACTGACACAGCCGCAGCTTTAAGAGCCTCAGAAATGAATTGTAATGTATTAATTAAAGCTACTTTAGTTGATGGAATATATACAGCTGATCCTAAAGTAGATAAAAATGCTCAAAGATATAACTCAATAACCTATATGGATGTATTATCGAAGGATTTAAAAGTTATAGATGCAGCTGCTGTTTCTCTTGCTAGGGAAAATAATATTCCTATTATTATCAGTTCGATTTTCGAAAATGGGAATCTTTTAAAAATTTGTAAAAATAATAAAGGTATATACACAATAGTTAAATAAAAGAGGTCTTCACAATGAATGATTTTAATGAAAATATAATAAGTCAAAAAATGGATAAGGCTATTATATCTTATCAAAATGACTTAAATGGTATAAGAGCTGGTAGAGCTTCTATTAATATGTTAGATACTATAAAAGTTGATGTCTATGGCAATAAAACTCCACTTAATCAAGTTGGTAATGTAAGTGTTCCAGAAGCCAGATTAATTATCATTTCTATATGGGATGCTAATAATGTTTCAATAGTAGAGAAGGCTATAAGAGAGAGCAACTTGGGATTAAACCCTATGATTGAAGGAAATTTAATTAGAATACCTATCCCACCTTTGTCTGAAGAAAGAAGAAAAGAACTCTCAAAAGTTGCTAGTCAAATTTCTGAAAATTCAAAGGTTTCCATAAGAAATATAAGAAGAGATATAATTGAAGATATAAGGAAGCAACATAAAAATAATGAAATAAGTGACGATGAGAAACATAAAAATGAAAGTGTTGTTCAAAAAGTTACAGATGATTATATTAGTAATATAGACAAAATTTTATCAAAAAAACATTCTGAAATTCTAGACACTAATTAAATGAAAACCCAACACATAGCAATTATAATGGATGGTAACAGGAGATGGTCAAAATTTAATAACTGTTCAATTATAAAGGCTTACGAGACAGGTTTAAATACACTTGAGAAAACCATTGAAGATTGTATCAAATTAAATGTTAAATATCTAACAGTTTTTGGTTTTTCTACTGAAAATTGGAAGAGATCAAAAAAAGAAATTTCTTTTTTATTTAAGCTATTTAATAAATTTTTAGATAAATCACTTCTGGAAGCGGCAAAGAGAGATATAAAGATTAATTTTATTGGTGACCTTGATGAATTTAGTGAAACAATTCAGAATAAAACTTTACTTTTGTCAAAAATAACAGACAAAAAAAAAAAACTTACATTAACAGTTGCTGTAAATTATGGAGGTAAACAGGAAATTTTAAAGGCTGTTCAAAACTGTTTAAATGATGGTATTAAACATTTAAAATCATTAAAAGACTTTGAAAGATATTTATTTAATTTTAATTCTCCAGGAATTGACTTGCTTATTAGAACAGGAGGTGAAAAAAGATTATCAAATTTTACGCTTTGGCACTTAGCATATACAGAATTAATTTTTATAGATCAAATGTGGCCAGATTTCAATTTCAACTTATTAAAAGATTCTATTGATGAATTTATTTCAAGGAAAAGGAAATTTGGTGGTTCATGAAAATTATTACANATAATGAATTTTTTAAAAGATTATCATCATCTTTTTTTCTTCTTAGTTTTGTAATTTGTTTATTTTTTATAGGTAATAAAGGTATAAACTTTTTGGTAGTTTTATTAAGTTTTATTTCATTTTTAGAATTAAATTCATTAAAAACTNATAAAACAAAATTAACATTTTTAATACCGTCCTTTTATATTATTTACTTTTTAATAATTGAAACTAATTTTATTTTATTGGAACAAAATTTATTACTCATTTTTTTTTATTTGTTCAGTTCATTTATTATAGCTTTAATTTTTTTTGAAAAATCAAATATTCATTTTTCAATTATTGGTTTACTATTAAATAGTTCTTTTTATTCAATAATATATTTAACCTTAGTGCATGATTTGGAATATCGNTTTTTTTTCATTATTTTAATNTTAATTTCAACAAGCGATTCATTTGCTTATTTATTTGGAAAAAAGATAGGTAAAACAAAAATTTTTCCAAATATTAGNCCAAATAAAACATTAGAGGGTTATATTTNTGGACTTTTATCATCCNTGATTNTATCAATNTTACTTTTATCATATTATGAATTGACTAGATNTTAATAAAATTATATTTGCAANAATTATAATANTTTCATCATTNGTCGGGGATTTATATATATCTTTTTTTAAAAGGAAATTGAAAATAAAAGATACTGGTAAAATTATTCCNGGACATGGTGGTTTATTAGATAGAATTGATAGTTGGATGTTTTCATTNCCTTTGGCACTTTTAATGCTAAAATTAACCTAAATTAGGATTAAATCGAAAATGACTNTAAAAAACATAATTTTACTTGGTGCTACTGGTTCAATAGGAAACTCAACATTAAAATTNATAAGGCAAAAAAGAGATGAATTTAATTTGATAGGCATTTCAGCTTATAGTAATGTAGACCAATTAAAAATGATTGCTAATGAATTTGNAGTTAAAAATATATGTTACTTTAAAAATAATACTANCACTNATTTTGCCAATGATATCAATATAACGNTTGGAGAAAAAGGCCTTCTAGAATTANCTNCACTAAAATGTGATTTAGTTGTATCNGGGATATCAGGTTTGGCAGGNCTAATGCCTACATTAGAAGCATTGAATAATGGTAACAATATAGCAATAGCTAATAAAGAACCTCTTGTTGTTGCAGGTAAAATATTAAAAGAAACTTCTAAAAAAAATAATGCTAAAATTTTGCCTGTAGATTCTGAACATAATTCTATTTTTCAATGTTTTAGTGAAAATCATAGAAAAAATATCAGTCANATTACCTTAACAGCNTCTGGTGGNCCATTTCTAAACCGACCTATTGAAAANTTTAAAAATATAACTTTAAAAGAAGCTTTAAATCACCCTACATGGGAAATGGGTAAGAAANTCTCAATTGATAGCGCAACATTAATTAATAAAGCNTTAGAGATAATTGAAGCTGGATTTCTTTTTGAATTAAGCTCANAACAAATTGAAGTTGTAATTCATCCAGAATCAATAATTCATGGTTTAGTTCATTATAAAGATGGTTCTGTATTAGCTAATTTAGGGTTNCCTGATATGATTAGCCCATTGTCAGTAGCAATTGGTTANCCAAAAAGATATAATCTTGAATTNCCTAAATTAGATTTNGCTNNTGTTTCAAAGTTAAACTTTTTAAAACCTGATCTAAAAAAATTNCCAGGNTTACAGTATGGNTGGGAAGCATTAAATGGTCCNGATTATGTTTCTATTGTGTTAAATGCATCAAATGAAGTAGCAGTTAATATGTTTTTAAATAATAGAATAAATTTTAACAATATTATTGAAATTATTGATTNAAGTTTGAATAACAATACTTTNACAAATCCAAAAAATTTAGGTGATATTTTAGAAATTGANAGTATTACAAGAAATTTTGCCAANAAAGTTTCNGAGAANTTTTATGNTTGAAAATTCTTTTTTAATNTCATTNATAGGGTTTTTAATTATTTTAACACCCTTGGTATTTATTCATGAATTAGGCCACTATATTGCGGCGAAAAAACAGGGGGTAATTGTTGAACAATTCTCAGTTGGTTTTGGTCCAGAATTATTTGGATATACTGATAAAGATAATACAAGATGGAAGGTTTGTATTATTCCATTTGGTGGTTATGTCAAAATGAAAGGCGAGCTACTTGTAAATGCTGAAAATTATAAACATAGCAAAATTAATAAAGGATATTTTAACAATGCAAGTTTATTTGCAAGGTTTTTGATAGTATTTTCTGGACCTTTAGCAAATATACTATTAGGGACATTAATTATTTCATTATTATATTCTGTAAATGGAAGATATGAAACAAAGCCAGAGGTCAGCCAAGTTGTCAAAAATTCTCCAGCTGAAAGATCAGGATTAAAATCTAAAGACTTAATTGTTAGTGTAAATAACAAAAAAGTTCTTAATTTTGAAGACATAAAATCAATCGTAAGTAAAAATAATAACTCTTTAACTTTTGAAATATTAAGAAATAATAAAATTATATTTTTTAACATTAAACCAGAAATTCTAAATCCAGAAGATTTAAAAAAAAAATCATTTAAAATTGGAATAATTGCTCCTAAACCTATTCTAGTTAAACAAGATTTTATATCTGCCATTTATTTTGGACTTTCAGATACATTTTTTTTAACTTATGAATGGATTAAAGGGTTTATAAAATTAATAAGTTTTGAAGTTGATAAAAAAGATGTTGCTGGTCCTATAGGTATTGCTAAGATATCAGGTAATGCTCTTTCTTCAGGTGTGGCAAGTTTTTTTTTCCTAATGGCTCTTTTGTCTATAAATTTAGGTCTAATTAATCTTTTACCAATTCCAGCACTTGATGGCGGTTATATAGTAATGTATTTTATAGAATTTATATTAGGAAAACCCATTAACCAAAAAGTACAACTAAAATTAATTCAAGTAGGAGTTTTTTTATTAATGTCACTTATGATTTTTATAACATTTTTAGACATCCAAAAATTATTTGTTTAATTTCAATTAATATTGATATAATAGTTTCTTATGTATGAGGTAATTATGAAAAGAAAAAACTCTTTTTTAATTTTTTTTATATTAATATTTTTTAATATTAATATTTCTTTATCTAATGAAAATTTGATTAAAAAAGTTGAGATTGTTGGTAATAAAAGAATCCCAATATCTTTCATTTCAAATATTACAAATAAATACTTAAATTTAAAAATTTCTAATGATGATATAAATAGAATCACTAAAAGTTTATATCAATCAGATTATTTTGAAGAAATAACTGTGAAAATTTTAAATAATACTTTAATCATTGAAGTTGTTGAAACTCCCATAATTAATGAGGTTTTTTTCTTTGGAAATAGTTTTTTAACTGATGAACAACTTCAAGAAATTGTGAAAATAAATAAAAGGGATACTTTTAGTAAAAATAAACTAAGTTCAGCAATTGATAATATTAAACTACAATATTCTAAATCTGGAAGAAAATTTGCTAAAGTCGAGGTTGTTCAAAAACAGCTTTCGCAATCAAGAATTAATTTATTATTTGAAATATCTGAGGGTGATTTAGTTAAAGTTAAAAAGATTAATTTTTTTGGAAATAAAGTTTTTAGCAGCAATGATTTAAAATCTGTAATGAAAACAAAAGAAAGTAATTTTTATAGAATATTTGGGAGTAGTGTTTTTAAAGATCAAAATATAATTTTAGATAAAAACTCATTGAAAAGATTTTATTATAGAAGAGGTTTTGTTGATTTTAGAGTTTTGTCATATAAACGTGAACTTCTTCCAGATTATTCTGGGTATAATATTAATATAATAATAAATGAAGGCCCATCTTTTGAAGTACAAGATATATTGTTTGAAAATAATTTATCAAAAGTAAATAAAAAAGAGCTTTTGAAGCAAGTTTTCTTAAAAAATGGAGATAAGTTTGACGAAAGAGCTGTACTAGAGAGTAAAAAAAAATTAAATGAATTTTTTGAAAATAATGGATTTGCATTTATAAAAATTAATCATGAAATAGTTAATAAAAATAATAAAGATGCTAAATTTGACATAAAATTTATAATAAATGAAGCTATGAAAAGTTTTGTTAGAAGAATAAATGTTTCAGGAAATGTTAGAACACTTGATAAAGTAATTAGAAGAGAGTTATCTATTCTAGAAGGTGATCCTTATAATGGACAAAGATTAAGACAATCATTAAATTCNCTNAGAAGGTTAGGTTACTTTAAGTCAGTTGATATTAATATTATTAAAACTGATATTCCTGGTGAAATTGATTTAGAAATTAAAGTTGTTGAAGATTTAACTGGATCTTTTTCTTTTGGAATAGGTTATGATTCAGTAGAAAAAACTTCAATAACTCTTGGATTAGATGAAAGAAATTTTTTGGGTCAAGGTATTAAGACCAGAATATCTATTAATACATCTACTAAGTCAACTAAGTACAATATTGGATTAACACAGCCTTATTTTCAAGATACTCCATTATCATTATCAGGTGATATATTTGATCAAAAAGTTGAGAGAGGTGATAAAGATATTGAAAAACAAGGTATTGATCTTGGTTTAGGTTTTTCTTTTAAAGATTACTTTAATAGATTTGGATATAAATATCAAAATAGTGAAACTAAAACAGGAAGTAATTTTACNGGTACATCTATATCTGGAGAAGAAGGANCGGAAATAGTTACTTCATNAGTNAGCTATAGNGTATCATCTAATGANACAGATAGTTTTNTAAACCCAACTAAAGGAACAAAAAAATCATTGCAATTTTCTTATGCTGGTNTAGGAGGAGATGCAAAGTTTTTAAAAACAGAAACATCATTTAAGCAATATATCCCTCTTAGTTATGGTGATTATATTTTTAGTTATGGTACCAAATTAGGTATGATTACATCAGTAGAAGATGAAAAAATTACNAGNTCAAATAGGTTTTACTTTAATTCAAANTCAATAAGNGGTTTTGATACAAATGGAATAGGCCCAAGAGATATGGGTAATGATAATGGTGTAGGGGGAAATAAATTCTACACTGGTCAAGTTGAATTAAGATCAAAAACACTTATCCCTGGAGATTTGGATATAGATATTTCTATGTTTTCTGATGTAGGATCTCTTTGGGATACTGATTATCCAAGTAACGTCAGAGGTTTAGATGACTCGAGTCCCAGAACATCTGCTGGAGTAGCAGTTTATTGGAATACGGTTGTAGGCCCATTAAGTTTTGTCTGGGGTTGGCCAATAAGTGAAGAAAATTATGATAAAGAAAATAATTTTAAATTTTCATTAGGAACATCTTTCTAAATNGANATGAAATTATATTTTGGTTTAATAAGTTTATTTTTTGTATCTTTATNTGANATTAATATAGCTTACGCAATAAATTTGTTAAACATTCATCACAAAAATAATAATTTTTTAAGTCATAAGTTATTTNTAGCTGAATCAAAGATAGGTGTTGTTGATTTTAGAAATATTTTAAAACAATCTTCAACTATGAAGAAACTTGGAAAAGAGTTTCTTAAATTTGAAAAAAAACTTAATGATAAAATCGAAGAAAAAGAAATTATATTAAGAAACAAAGAAAAACAATTATCTGCAGAAAAAGATAAGTTATCTAAAGAACAGTACAATGAAAAAAAAAATAAATTAAAAAAAGAGATTACAAATCTTCAGAAATTTGCTTTTAATGAAAAAAAAGAACTTAGTTTATCTTTTCAGTTAATTCAGAAAAAATTACGTGATATTTTAGCTTCAGTTATAAAAAATATATCGAAAGATATGAACATAGACCTTGTTGTATTAAAAGAAAATGTTTTTTTAATTAATAATTTTAATTTAGATCTTACCAACGAAGCTTTAAAAAAATTTGATGATAAAACTTCAAATTTAAAAATACAATTAGTTAGAAATGGTAGGAAAAAAATTGAATAACCGTTTTTTTAAATTACATACGAATCTTTCGATATATAAAATTTTAAAATTTTTAAAAGTAGAAGAATCTTTTTTTTATAAATACAATGACTTTTCAGATGACATCACTAATNTTGANATAAAAAAATTTTCTTCTTTTGTAAATCTGACTAAGGATAGTCTTTTTTTTCTTAACAAAGATACTCCTTCTAATTTAGATAAGGTAAATTGTGCATGTTTAATGAAGCCGCCTTTAGAAAAAAANTACTTTAAAAANACAATAATTATTCCATCTTNAAATCCAAAATTTGATTTTTGTAATTTAATAAATGAATTTTGTTCAAAAAAAGAAGAAAGTTCTCACAAAAGAAATATAAATAATTCTTTGATTTCTAATAATGCAAGAATTGGAAAAAATTTTTNAATTGGATGTTTTTCTTATATTGGATCAAATGTCCAAATTGGAGACAATGTTAAGNTTGGGAATAACGTTAAATTATACGATAATTGTGTGATTGGAGATGATGTAGTCATAAAAGATGGTGTTATTATTGATTGTACTACTATTGGTAAATATGTAACTATTTCTCATAATACTGTGATCGGAAAAGAAGGTTTTGGATTTCTTCCAGGATCACCCAATGGGCATATTTATTTTCATATTGGAGGCGTTAATATCGGAAATGATGTGTTTATTGGATCGAATTGTAATGTAGACCGAGGCCATATTGATGACACAATAATTGGAGATTCGGTAAGAATTGATAATCAAGTGCACATAGCTCATAATTGTATAGTTAATAAAAACTGTATACTAGCGGGTAAATCAGCCTTATCTGGATCAGTCTCATTAGGAGAAAACGTTGTTTTGGCAGGTGACGTTGGTATTGCAGATAATTTAACTATTGGTAAAAATTCGCTCATTTCAGCTGGAACAAAAGTATTTAAAAATTTTCCTGAAAATACTAAAATTGGNGGNTATCCAGCAAGAAATCTATTTGATTGGCAAAAAATTCAANTTAAGTTAAATAATATGTTAAAGANAAATAAAGACTAAAAAATGATTACTTTAAATTATAATGAAATAATTGAATTGATACCACATAGGNACCCATTTTTATTTATTGATAAAGTTGAAGACATTATTGAAAATGAAAGTGCAGTTGGAATAAAAAATGTTACAATTAATGAAAATTTTTTTAAAGGACACTTNCCAGAATTTCCAGTTATGCCAGGAGTCTTAATTGTAGAAGCTATGGCTCAAACAGCAGCATGTTTGATGTCATATTCNAAAAAAAATATTCCAAAACAAAAAGCAGTTTTTTTAACAAGTATTGAAAATACNAAGTTTAAAAAAATGACTACACCTGGCAAAGTGTTAAGGCTTAACATTGAGGTTATTAGTAATAGAAAAAACTTTTATAAATTTTCTGGTACTGCNGTTTGTGATGGAGAAGTTATGGCTAATGCAACATTTTCTGCAATGATTCAAGAGTAGTATTAATGCCAAGNAAAGTACATCAAACAGCAATTATTTCAAAAGGCGCTATTTTAGATGGCGAAGATATAGAAGTTGGTGCGTTTTCATATATAGGTCCTAATGTAGTGATTGGTAATTCTTCTAANATTNATTCACATTGTGTTATTGAAGGTAATACGATTATTGGAAAAAATAACCAATTTTTCCCTTTTTCTGTTATAGGATCTTATCCTCAACACAGTAAGTTTTCAGGAGGTACTTCAAAGCTATTAATTGGAGATAATAATATAATTAGAGAACATGTTACTATTCATCCAGGAACAGAAATTGGTTCGAAAATAACTTCAATTGGAAGTAATGGCTTATACATGGTTGGAAGTCATGTTGCACATGATTGTGTGGTTGGAGATAATGTAATTTTTGTAAACGGTGCAGTTATTGGCGGACATGTTGAAATTGGTGATTATTGTTACCTTGGAGGGCACTCCGCGGTACACCAATTTTGTAGAGTTGGAAAGCATGCAATAATTGGTGCTAGTACTATGGTTGATGGTGACGTAATCCCTTTTTCTTCTGTAGTAGGGTCTAGAGGTAGATTAAGTGGATTGAATTTGGTTGGTTTAAAAAGAAGATCATTCAAAAGAGAAGATATAAAGTTGTTAAGACAAGTATATAGATTATTATTTGCCCCTGAAGGAACATTTACTGAAAGGTTAATTGAAGTTAAAGAAGTGTTTGGTGAAAAACCATTAGTTGACGAAATTTTAAGTTTTTTAAATAATAATTCACATAGATCATTGGTTCATCCAGGAGCAAATTAATTCGTGAATAAATGTATTATTGCAGGTAAAGGTGAATTACCAAAATTATTAGCAAAAAATAATAAAGAATTTTTAATCATATCAATTACAAACCTTTCATATTCAACTGATTTTGAAAATATATCTTATGATATTGATTTATTAGATTTTAAAAAAATTATAGAAACATTAAAAAAGCATAATATTACTGAACTAATTTTTGTAGGAAAATTTTATAGACCAAAAAATTTTAAAAATAAATTGCCTAACGAAGTCAAAAAAATAATTAAAGAAACTCAATATCTAGGTGATGACGGACTTTTAAGAAAAATAAAAGTTTTCTTTGAACAAAATGGTTTTCAAGTATTATCTCCTGGAAACATAATTAGACATACTTTTAAAAATAATGAGATTATATCTAATACAAAATTTCAGGACAATAATAAATATGAATATNTNTTAGATTCCNTTTCAGTNGCAAAANAATTACTTGATACAATTTCTATATTTGATATNGGGCAATCAGTTGTTGTAAGAGGAAATCATGTTCTTGGANTTGAGGGTATTGAAGGCACTAATGAGTTGATTAAGAGGTGTGGAAAATACTTTAAGGATTTACTCATAAATAAGAAGTCATATGGTCCAATATTAGTAAAATTACCTAAGTTAAATCAAACGCTTGATTTTGACATGCCTGTAATTGGAATCGATACTATTAAATTAGCATACNAATATAATTATTTTGGATTAGCATTTTCTAGTAAAGGAGTTCTGGTAATTAACGAAGATGAGATCAGATCTTTTTGTAGTAGCAAAAATTTTTATTTATACATTATAGATGTTAAAAAATAATATTAAAAAATATAAAAAAATATTTATTTTAGCCGGAGAAGAATCAGGAGATATCATTGCATCTGANCTTATCAAAGAAGTAAAAAATCAAATCAAAGGAGAATATAACTTAAAATTTTACGGTGTTACTGGAAGTAGAATGAAATCTGAAGGTGTTCATTCTGTTCTTGATTATTCCAAGATAAATTATCTAGGGTTTACTGATGTTGTTTTAAATTTTTTACAATTAAAATTAAGGCTTCATAACTTAATTGACAAAATTCTAAATATTAATCCTGATGTTTTAATAACAATTGANGCTAAANTGTTTTCCTTATCACTTGCAAAAAGTCTAAAAAAAAGTNATANATTTAATGAATTTAAACTCATACATATTGTTCCTCCTACTATCTGGGCTCATAGGCCATCTAGGGCGAATAAATGGAAGGGTGTATTTGATATTCTGGTATCAATAATTCCGAATGAAGATAAATTTTTTAAAAAATATAATATCAACACAGAATATTATGGTAATCCTATTTTTGAAAATTTTTTAAATAAGTTAAATNAATTAAATAAAANAAATCATTTTATTGAAAAAAACAAAACCACCTGCCTAATTTTACCTGGTAGTAGAAAAAATGAGATTTATTACAATTTAGATGTATTACTCAAAACTGTAATTAAAATTAACTCTTCTTATCAAGAAAAAATAATATGGTTATTACCNACATTAGATCAGTTTAAAAATCATATTTCAAATGAAATTTCAAAATACAAACTTCAAGATGATATTTTAATTGTTGATTTTGAAAAGTCACTTGAAAAGATCATGCTTTCAAAAATAGCTATTTCTTGCAGTGGTACGGCTACACTTCAATTATCTTTATTAGCTATTCCAACTATTGCAATTTATAAAACTAGTTTTTTAAACGNACTNATAGCTAAACTTTTAGTAAACTTTGACAATGTTGTTTTNCCTAACTTTATAGTTGGANAAAAAGTGTTACCTTTTTTATTTCAAGGAAAATGTAATTCTGAAAATTTACATAAACTATTTTGTGTANTTTATGAAGATTATAATAAATATAAAAATAAGTTTTTGAAATTAAGCATGACTCTAAAAAGTAAAATAATTAATAATAAATATGGTTTTAATAATCTNCTAACAAAAAAAATAATTAAATTTTTAAGTTAAAAACTATCTTTTGTTNAGAGGAACAAATTNTCTAGAAGTAGGTCCGGTGTATAACTGCCTAGGTCTACCAATTCTATGAACAGGATCAGTAATCATTTCGTTCCATTGTGCAACCCATCCGACCGTTCTGGCAACAGCAAATAATACGGTAAACATATCAGTTGGAAATCCCATTGCTTTTAGAATTATTCCTGAATAAAAGTCAACATTTGGATAAAGCTTTTTTTCTATAAAATATTCGTCATTTAATGCAATTTTTTCTAATTCCATTGCTATATCTAACAAAGGTTCATTCTTCACACCTAATAAACCTAAAACTTCATGACAGGTTTCTCTCATTACTGATGCTCTAGGGTCATAATTTTTGTATACTCTGTGTCCAAATCCAAAAAGTCTAAATGGATCATTTTTGTCTTTTGCTTTATTTACGTATTCTGAGATCTTATCTTTTGAGCCTATTTCTGAAAGCATATTCAAAACAGCTTCATTTGCGCCACCATGAGCGGGGCCCCAAAGTGAAGCAATTCCTGATGCAATACATGCAAATGGGTTAGCTCCTGATGATCCAGCTATTCTTACTGTAGATGTTGATGCATTTTGTTCATGATCAGCNTGTAATATTAATATTCTATCTAGTGCTCTAGAAATAATTTTGTTATGAACATATTCTTCTGCAGGTACAGAAAAACACATTTGCAAAAAATTTTCAGCATAATTTAATGTATTTTTAGGATAGTTGAATGGTTGTCCAAGTGAATATTTATAAGCCATTGCTGCTAATGTTGGAATTTTAGCTATTAATCTTCGTGACGATACAAGTCTTTCATATGGATCATTAATATTTGTGGAATCAGGATAGAATGCTGAAAGTGCTCCTACAACGCCAACCATAATTGCCATTGGATGAGCATCTCTTCGAAAACCTCTGTAAAAATTAATAATTTGTTCATGAACCATTGTATGAAGTGTTATAGCGTTTTCAAATTCATCTTTTTCGTCTTGTTTAGGTAACTCACCATTTAATAAAAGATATGCAACTTCAAGAAAAGAACTTTTATTAGCTAAATCGTCTATTGGATAACCTCTATGTAAAAGTATACCTTCTTCACCATTAATATATGTGATTGCTGACTCACAAGAACCTGTTGCACCATAACCTGGGTCATAGGTGAAACATCCTAGTTCTCCATAAAGTTTTCTTATATCTAAAACTGATGGACCGACTGTTCCGTTTAATATTTCAAGATCTATTTCTTTATTATTATATATTAATTTAGCACTTTTATTTTTTTCATTCATGTTCTTGCCTTTATCTATCTATAGTTATTCTTTTTATACATTCATTTCTCCCAAGTATATATATAACTTTAAAAATATCTGGAGAATTCTTTTTCCCAGTTAAAATTAATCTTAAAACAGGACCTAGATCTCTCATTTTTAAATTATTTCTGTTCAAGTATTCATTAACATTTTCATTAATACTTTTCAAATTCCAGTTAGATGATTTTAGTATATTTAAGACTTCAAAGACAAGATTTAAATTTTCTTGATTTAATTTAGATAGATCACTGGAAAAATCACTCGAAAGCCAATTAAGATCTTCTTTAATTTCTGATAAAAAAGTATATCTCTGAATTAATTCAGGTAATAGAAATTCAATATTTTTTAAAGTATTCGCACAAGGATTATATTTTATTTTTATTATTTCTATTAAGTTACTTAAAGGTTGATTTCTCAAAAAAATTGAATTCATATTTGAAAGTTTTTTAATATCAAACTTTGAAGGGCTTTTATTAATTTTTTCTAATTTAAAACCAAAACTATTATTTATAAGGTCATAAATATTATCATCATTAATTGAATATCCTAATCTTAATAGGTAATTATTTATTACTTCAGGTTCAAAACCAAAATTTTTGTAATCAAGAACGTTATCAGCCCCATGTCTTTTTGACAACTTGCTCCCATCTTGTCCATGAATTAATGGAATATGTGCATAATTTGGTAAAGGCCAATTCATAAATTTAATTATTTGAATTTGTCTAAAAGCATTATTTAAATGATCATCTCCTCTAATTATATGTGTAATTTCCATATTATAATCATCAACAACAGATGCTAACATGTAAGTAGGAGTATTATTTCTTCTCAGAAGAACCATATCATCTAATATTGAATTATTTACGGTAACAGCTCCTTGTACCTTATCTTGAATAATTGTTTGTCCTTTTAGAGGCATTTTAAGTCTTATTACAAAGTCTTGCTTCAACTTGTTTATGGATTCGTCTCTATAAGGTGATTTAATAACTTCACCTTTTTCTCTAGCTTTAGTCCTAATATCATTTAATTCTTCATTGCTTAAATAACATTTGTAAGCAAAATCATTTTTTAACAATTCGTAAGCAACATCGATATGTTTTAATGTTTGTGTTGATTGATAAATCTCTTTTTCAGAAGGATGTAATTTTAGCCATTCTAGGCTGTTCAAAATAATCTCCACATTTTCTATAGAAGATCTTTTTCTGTCTGTATCTTCAACTCTCAGTAAAAATTTGCCATTATTATATTTGGAAAACAAATAATTAAAAAGGGCAGTCCTTGCTCCTCCAATATGAAGTTTTCCTGTTGGTGATGGTGCAAACCTAGTTCTAATCATTTTTAAGTTTTAGTAATTTCTATACAGAGAGGTAAGCACGCCTTGTATTTTAATCCTGCTAGGTCCATAAATATGAGTTTTAAAATTTTTATTAGCTGGTTCAAGAGCAATACTTTCACCATTTTTTCTAAAACGTTTTAATGTAACATCTAAGTCATCGATTAAAGCAACAATTATATCACCATTGATTGGATGTTTTTCTGAATCAATAATTGCTATATCATTTTGTAATATACCTGCTTCGATCATGGATTCACCTTCAACATGTAAAGCATAACATTTACCCTTACTTAAGAGAGAGACAGGTACATCGAGATATTCATTTGCATTTTCGATCGCCTCAATTGGCATTCCGGCGGCTATTTTACCTAAAATTGGAATTTTTGTAGAATTAGAATTTTTTGATTGATCATTTTCTGTAATTTCATCTATGTATGTATATGATTTTCCATTTGGAAATTTTTTGGGGTATATTGATCTGGCTTTATTATTAAGTTTTATAATGTAGTCTCGTTCTAAAAGACCTTGAACAATTCTGTGGATCCCAGATTTAGACTTTAAGTTTAAATGAACACAAATTTCTTCATATGATGGTGAAGTACCATTATATTCAATTTTTTTAATCAAGAAATTTAATAGTTGTGATTGTTTGATTGTAAGCATATTCACCTTTTGTTCTTACATAAATAATGTGTTAAGTCAAGGATTTATATAAAGTCAGGAAATTTTATAAAGTTTATCTGAGAATTTTTAGTAGTTTTTTTTTCAAAAGGCTTTCTTAAAATTAGACAGTCACAAATTGAAAAATTATTAATCATTGAACTATCTTGCTTTGTAAAGGGTATAATTTTATTTTTATTTTTGGGATTAAAATAAGCTCTTATAAAGTCTAGTCTTTGATCATTTTGTTTTAATTCACCATCAAGAACTCCAGTGTTTAATTCAGGAAAATAATCTTTTAAACCCAATATTTTGTTTATAGCAGGTCGTAAAAAAATTANTGAACATACNCCTGCAGAAACTGGATTACCTGGCAAACCCAAAAAGGGTATCTTTTTGTATTTTGCAAATATAAGAGGTTTTCCTGGTCTCATTGCTATTTTCCAGAAATGTAAATAGGTATCTTTNTCATTTTTATCTAAAACACGATGAAGAAAATCATATTTTCCTACAGAAGCACCACCTGAAGAAACAAAAAAATTACAATCTAAATTTTCATTTAGAATTGTTTCAATATGTTTAATATTATCTTTAGCAATAGGTAAAATCTTTGGAATNCCNCCAAAAATTTTTANCATTGAAGAAATCATTAAATTATTNCCGCTAGGAATTTTATTTTTTGCTAATTTTTGACCAACCTCAATAATTTCATTTCCTGTAGATAAAATTCCAATAATTGGCTTCTTTTTAACAAAAACATATCTATTATTAGACATTGCTATGGATGCAATAATTCTTGAGTTTATTACAGTATTTTTTTTTACAACAATTTGATTGAATCTTAAATCTACACCTTTTTTTCTAACATTTTGATTTTTTAAAAATGTTTTGCTGCTTGAGATTAAGTCTTTATTAAAATAATTTATATTTTCTTGAATTATAACGGTATCTGTTCCTTTTGGAAGAAAAGAACCTGTAAAAATACGAACTGCTTCATCTTTTTTTACTTTATATTTATAAGGTTTTCCTGCGGAAGATTCACCAATTACTTTAAATTCATTCTCAGTATTTTTTGAATTTATTGCGAAACCATCCATTGCCGATGTGTTCTCACTTGGATTATCTCTTTTTGAAATTATATCTCTTGATATTACTCTGCCTAGACTATCATTTAATTTTACTTTTTCTTCACTTTTCGCGTATGGAATTTTTTTAATAATATCAGAAATAGCTTTATCAACTGACAACAGATCTTTTTTATCCATTAAATGTTCCTGATTTTCCACCTGATTTATATTTTAATTTTAATTCACTAATAATTATTTTTTTATCAATAGCTTTACACATATCATAAATTGTTAGAGCTGCAGTTGATGCTGCTATAAGTGCTTCCATCTCAACACCAGTTTTCCCAACAGTACAAGCTTCTGATATTATCTCAATTGAATTATCATCATTACATATATTGAACTTTAATTTAACATAAGAAAGGTCCAATGGGTGACAGAGTGGTATTAGTTCATGAGTTTTTTTAGATGCTTGAATTCCAGCTATATTGGCAACTTGAATAACATTCCCTTTTTGTATTTTATCTTCAATAATTAAGTTTAGAGTTTCACTATTTAATTTAACTTTAGTGTATGCAATTGCAATTCTTTTACTTTCTGTTTTAGAGCTGATGTCAACCATATTAGGGTTACCATTTTCGTCTAGGTGTGAAAATTTTTTAGACATTTAGTTTTTTAAACTTTCAAACATCTTTGTTATATTGTTTTCTTTCATAAAAGCTTCTCCAATTAAAAAAGTATTAAAACCAGCATCTCTTAATTTATTTAGATCTTTTGAAGATGAAATTCCACTTTCAGAAATTGGTATTTTACCATTATCTAAATTTTTTATTAATTTAATAGATGTATTAATGTCGACNTCCATTGTTTTTAAATTTCTATTATTTATTCCAATTAATTTTGAGTTTAGTTTGTTGGCTAATTCTAATTCATTTAGATCATGTACCTCTACAATAACACTCATGCCAAGTTTATGAGCATAATCTTCATATTCTTTAGCTTGATTAAAAGACAAGCATGANAATATNAANAAAATACAATCAGCACCAATATATNTAGACTCCTCAATTTGCCATTCATCAATTATGAAATCTTTTCTTAAAATTGGAAGTGANACTTCTCTTTTTACAGCTTTAATAAAGTTATNATCACCCTGGAAAAATTTTTTATCAGTNAAAATAGATAAACATGNAGCTCCATTTTTTTCATAAATTTTNCCAATTTCAATTGGATTGAAATCACTTCTAATTATACCTTTGCTAGGTGAGGCTTTTTTAATTTCTGAAATAATACTTATAGCAGATTTATTTTCTTCAATTTTTTTTACAAAAGGTCTTATTGAAAAATCANAATCAAATTTTTGTTTCATNGTCTCTAAAGATAAGGCACTTTTTTTAAGANTTATTTCTTCTTTTTTAAATTTTATAATATCTGCAAGAGTTTTCATTTTAACTATTAGAAACTTGTTTTAATAAANTTAGCTTTTTTAGGGCGGATTTTGAATCAAATGATGATAAAACCATTTCGTTCGCGTCTTTAATATCATTTGCGAAGCCAGATGCTACAATTGAACATATTGCATTAACTTTAACAATATCTCNAAACGGACCTTTTTCACCATTCAATATATTAAGGATTTCTTTTGCATTATATTTGGAATCTCCACCCTTAAGGTTCTCTAGGGATGTTTTTTTTACATCAAACATATTTGGATCAAGTTCAAATTCATTTAATTTACCATTTTTAAGTTTAACAGCATAAGTTTTTCCAGTAGTAGTAATCTCATCCATTCCATTTTCACTTGAAACAATCCAAGCATTTGTTGACCCAAGTTTTTGAAGAGCTTTTGCAAAAGGGTTTAAAAGGTTTTTATCATAGACGCCAACTAATTGTTTTTTTACAAATGCAGGATTTGATAAAGGNCCTAATAAGTTAAAAATTGTTCTGAAATGAAGTTCTTTNCTAACACTCATNACATGTTTCATNGCGCTATGGTGTTTAGGTGCAAAAAGAAAACAAATTCCACATTCATCTAAACATTTTTGAACATTTGAAATNTCATTGTTAATGTTTATACCTAAAGAAAGTAAAACATCAGCTGAGCCTGACATTGAGCTGGCTGAATAATTTCCATGTTTTGCGACCTGTACTCCAGTTCCAGCAACCACTAAAGCAGTAGCTGTTGAAATATTCAATGTATTATGTCCATCTCCACCAGTTCCTACAACATCAATAGTATCGTCTGAAGCTTTTATTTTGATTGCTTTTTCTCTCATTATATCTGCGCCAGCCGCAATTATTTCTGATGAGATGCCACTATTAAGAAATATAATTTTCAAAGACGTTAGAAAAGACGATATTAATATGTCTGTTGCATTGCCTGACATTATATACTCAAATGCTTTTCTGCTTTGAGCATAAGATAAATATTGACCATTGGACAATATTTCTATTTGTTTTTTAAAATCTTCAGTCGATAACATTAATCTAACATAAAAAAATTCCTGTAATAAGTAAATTATAAAACTTAATAATTATTACTTTGATTTGTTGACTAATCAATTCAATGATTATATAAAACACCAATATATTTCGAGGAAATTATGAGACCAAACAAAACTTTTATACCTAAAGCAGCTGATTTAAATAGAAGTTGGTTTATTATTGATGCTGATGGACTTGTTNTAGGTCGATTAGCAGCTCTAGTGGCTAATAGATTAAGAGGTAAAAATAAAGTACATTTNACACCTAATATGCAATGCGGAGATAANATAATTATTGTAAACTCTGAAAAGGTTCTTTTAAAAGGTCAAAAAAGACAAAATAAACAATATTATTGGCANACTGGTTACCCTGGTGGAATCAAATCAACTACACCTGAAAAAATTTTAANAAGTAAAACACCTTCAAAAGTTATACAATTAGCTGTTAAAAGAATGATACCTAAAGGACCCCTCGGAAGAAAAGTTTTAAAACAACTTCATGTCTATTCTGGAAATGNACATCCATATGAAGCTCAAAAACCTGAATTAATAGACATTAAGGCATTAAATAGAAAGAACAGTTAGGTTTGTTATGAATGAAGAAATAATTAATTCAGAAAACGAAGAAAANTCAATACCGCAAACTCAATCAATTGAACCTAAAATTGATAACCTAGGTAGATCATATGCTACTGGTAGAAGAAAAGATTCTACNGCTAGAGTATGGGTAAAACGTGGTACGGGTGTTATGAAGGTTAATGGTAAAGAAATGCCAAACTATTTTGATAGACCTGTATTGCAAATGCAATTAAATCATGTTTTTGAAATTGCTAACAGAGTTAAAGANTTTGATGTAATGGCTACGGTTAAAGGTGGAGGCTTATCAGGCCAAGCTGGAGCTGTTAAACANGGTATTAGTAAAGCTTTATCTTTATTTGAACCAGACCTGAGAACCACTTTAAAGTCTGCTGGCCTTTTAACTAGAGACTCTCGTACTGTTGAAAGAAAAAAGTATGGTAAAGCAAAAGCTAGAAAAAGCTTTCAATTTTCTAAAAGATAAATTTAATGACTTCATTTCCTATATCAATTGGTATAGCTGGCATAGGAAATGTTGGTAGTGAAGTTGTTACTCAATTAACTAGCCACGATGAATACAATAAATCTTTTATTTTAAAGGCTGTTTCTTACAAAAATAAAAAAAAAAAGCGTAATTCTTTTCCTAAAAATATAAATTTTTATTCAGATGCTAGAAATTTAGCTAAGGATAAACAAATTGATTTAGTTATTGAATTGATTGGAGGAGCAGAGGGNATAGCTAAAGATGTTTGTTTTACTGCTTTAGAAAACAAGAAACATTTAATTACAGCTAACAAAGCTTTGATTGCAGAACATGGAAAAGAATTATCATTATTATCAAATAAAAACTCTCTTTACTTTGGTTTTGAAGCTTCAGTAGCAGGAGGTGTTCCTGTAATTAAAGTAATTAAAGAAAGTCTTATCTCAAACAAAATATCTCAAATTACAGGGATAATGAACGGAACTTCTAATTATCTCATGGATGAGATTGAAAAGAAATCACTTGATTTTGATAAAGTTTTAAAAACNGCTAAAGATTTAGGTTATGCAGAAAAAGACCCAACTTTTGATATTGAAGGTATTGACGCTGCACATAAACTAGCAATCATATCTCTTTTGGTATTTAAGAAATTACCCAAGTTGTCTGGCATGCATATTAGAGGAGTATCAGACGTAACATTGTATGACATCAAAACTGCTCGTGATTTTGGGTATAAAATCAAATTACTTGCTATATGTTCTAATGANAAGTCTTTTGAATGTTCAGTTGAACCATGGTTAATATCCAAAGATCATAGTCTTTCAAAAATAGATGGAGTTCTGAATTCTGTTGAAATAAAATCAAATTTAGCTGGCCCACTTCTTTTAACTGGAGCTGGTGCTGGGTCAAAGCCAACGGCATCTGCAGTAATGTCTGATATTTTTGATTGTATTTCAGGAGGTAATAGAACTGGATTGATAGGGCCTGGAATTAAAATAAATGAAATAACAAAGTCAAAATCATTTAAATCGGAAATTAAATTTTATTTGAGAGTTAGCGTTGTAGATAAAGTTGGAATTTTATCAGACTTAACTTCAATTTTTAAAACTTTTAAAATTTCAATTGAAACAATTTACCAAGATTTACAAAAAGGTAATGAAGTTGCAAATTTGATCATATTTACTCATACTGTTAAGAGAAGCCAAATGGAAAATGCTTTAACAAAAATCAATAAACTTAAAGGTACTATTGGCAATGCTTTAGCATTTTGTATATATGATTAAATTATAATGATTTATAGTGAAAATAGTTATTATCTAAATAAAATATCATTAAACAAAAACTATTGGAAAATTCCAACTAAAACTGAGTTTGAAAATCATTTAGAGTTATTTCTTAGTCAAAAATTTAACTTTCCATCTGCTTTAATCCCTATACTTGTTAAAAATAGAATCTCAAAGGATAACTTTGAAAACTTTATAAATTCTAAGATTAAAAATTTTTTGCCAGATCCGAACATATTTGTAGATATGGATAGAACTGTTAAACGTCTAGCAGATGAAATTGAAAATAACAATCCTATCGGTATTTTTGGTGATTATGATGTAGATGGTGCTACTTCTGCGGCATTATTAAAATTATTTTTTCAATACTTTGGAATACCAGTACATATACACATTCCAGATAGATTTTTAGAGGGATATGGTCCAAATATTTCTGCTTTAAAAAGTTTGGTCTCTAAAGGAGCTAATTTAATTATTACTGTTGATTGTGGTATAAATTCAAATAATCCATTAAANGAATTAAATAAGACAAATATAGATTGTATTATAATTGATCATCACACTCCTAGTGAGGAGTTACCACCNGCATATTCAATTATTAATCCAAAGCGTAAAGAAAATAAAATTGATTATCATTATTTAAGTGCTGTTGGAGTGACTTTTATAATGATTGTTGGTTTAACAAGAGAATTAAGACATAGAGGTGTATTTAATAAAATAAAGGAGCCAAATTTACTGGAATTTTTAGATTTAGTGGCATTAGGAACAGTTTGCGATGTGGTACCTTTGATAGGCCTAAATAGAGCTTTTGTTAAAACTGGGTTGAACGTTATGGCTCAAAGAAGAAATTATGGAATAAATGCTTTATGTGATGTTTCAGATTTAAATAAAATTCCTGATGAAGAAACATTAGGATTTAAATTAGGTCCAAAAATTAATGCTGGAGGTAGAATTGGGTCAAGTGATATGGGTGTTAAATTATTAATTTCAGAAAACATTAATAAAGCAAATGAAATTGCTATAAAACTTCATAAATTAAATGAAAAAAGAAAAGATTTAACAAATATTTCATTCATGCAAGCTATAGGCATGGTTGAAAGTGAAAAAAATAAAATTGGTAAAATTCCTGAGATTTTATTTTTAGCTAGTAATGAATGGCATGAGGGCATTATAGGTATTTTAGCAGGAAAAATTAAAGAAAAGTACGATAGGCCATGCTGCGTTATTTCAATTGGAAATAAAATTTCTAAGGGATCAGCAAGATCTTTAGGAAATATTTCAATAGGCTCACTTTTTTTAGAGGCCGTAGAACAGGAAATATTGCTTAAAGGTGGAGGTCATAATTTAGCGGCAGGGCTTACAATAGAAAATAATAAAATAGAAACATTTAAAGAATTCTTATTTTCAAAAGTTAAACCATTTTTTTTAAAAAATAATCCTGTTTCTGAAATTCATATTACTAGTGAAGTAAATATTTCTAATTTAAATAATAATTTAATGGATTGGATAATAAAATTGGGACCTTGGGGCCANGGTAATCCAACTCCAAAATTTATAATAAGAGACGTCAAAATTAAAAAATTAATTTTCTTTGGAAAAGATAANGATCATCTTTTNTTAAATGTTTCAGATAATTCAGGGGAAATTGATTGTAAAATATTTAATCTTAATCAATCTCCTTTTTTACAACAGTTAAGAAAAAATGAGAATAAAGTTTTACATCTATTNTGTAATGTAGTTTTCAACAATTGGAAAAATAAGAAAAAAATTGAATTGAATTTAATTGATATAATTACTTGATAACTTTGACATTTTAATTTATGAATTAGTTCATCTATGGCCCCTTCGTCTAGTGGTTTAGGACATCGCCCTTTCACGGCGGCAACACGGGTTCGAATCCCGTAGGGGTCACCACTTAAATTGTTATTTTTATTAGAAAATATTTCCGAAACACCTCTTCTACTTGCATTTTACTTGTATCGATGATGCAATTCCTACTGGATTTTTTGCAAGTGAGAAATCAGGGCACTTGACTTTAAGGTAAAGATGCAATTTCTTTTTTTCTAAAGATTGTTTTACATACGTCTAGGGCGATATAAATCCAAGCAATCAAAAAAATTTAGATGAATTATTTTATTTATTAACTATTTATAGCCAAGTAGAAGAGGGTTTTTTTAAGAAGAAGACATAGATGCGAATTATTTAAATCAAATATTATTGGCAGACTTCCAGCAATTAGCAGCAGATATCCAATTATTACTAAATTATAAATTTTTTTTAATCACAAATTAAAATAATCTTATTAAAAAATATGTCTAATTGTTTTAAAATTTGTTAAGATAGATTTATCAAATAGTCCCAAAAAAAGAGTAAAAGATGAAATATTTATTAATAATACTATCAATATTTTTCTTCAATTTTAATCTAAAAGCAGATATATGGACATTAGAAATAGGCTCTTTATACTCTCAATGTAAACCTTATCAAAAAGCAAATTTTGATTTTGAAAAACTTTCCAAATCTAACCAGGTAAAAGCTATGCTTTGTAAAACAACTCTAATAGGTATAGCCAATACTGGGTACAATTTGTGCCAATCACTTAGGTGGTACTATAAATCAGCAGATAATAATAAAACTAAAAAAGCTTTAACCGGGCTTTCATCATGGTACGCTAACGAGTTGGTGAGAAATCAAAATGAGTTAATTATTGGGTTCAATCAATGGGCAGAAAATAACCAAAATTTCTGGAAAAAATACATTACTGGAATAACATTCAAAAGGGACTTTATGGCCAAAAAATATTATTGTGATCTATAAATTTATTTTTTTGTTTAACTAAAC
>NZIY01000005.1 GCA_002691795.1 SAR116 cluster bacterium | reverse complement strand
ATTCTGATTGCCAAACCCGCAACAATCGCTGTCTTCCCAACACCTGGCTCACCAATTAAAACTGGATTGTTTTTTGTTCTCCTCGATAAAATTTGAATTGCTCTTCTAATTTCTTCATCTCTGCCAATAACTGGATCAATTAATCCTTTAGAAGCTTTATCTGTAATATCAACTGCATATCTATTTAAACTATCAAAATTAGATTCCGCATCATTACTCATAGCTTTTTTTCCTTTTCTTAATTTATCAATAATATTTTTTAATTTTTCTTCATCTATTTTATGATTTTTAAAGATATCACTTAAGCTATTTTTTTCTTTAACAATTGCTAGAAGAAAAAGATCTTCAGCTACTAATTCATCTCTATTTTTTTTAGATAATTCAATAGCACAGTTTATTATTTTATTTGTTTCATGATGTATTTTTGTTTCTTGAATTTCAGATTTAATTATTGGTATCTTAGCGAGCCTAATTTTTATTTCTGATTCGATTTTTTTGCTATCTGTTTTGAAAAAATTTAATATTTTTTTTGTAATATATGAAGGATTAGTAAAAATACTTATAGCTATATGTTCTGGACAAATGTAAAGGTGATTTGAAGATTTTGCCAGCTGTTCTGCATTTATTAGTAAGTTTTTACATCTATCAGTAAAAGATTTCATTACAGATAATATGGCTAGTAAACGTAACTATTCAATATGAGTAGAATATAAATTAATTTAGTAATTTTAGAGTTTTATAAACTATTTTAAACTAACTGAATATCTGGGCTATCATCTTTATTGACTTTTTCTTCATCTTCTTTGAATTTAGCTTTAATACTTCTTTCTTTTCTTGAAGGTTTTTTTTCATAGTTTGAAGTATCATTTTCAACTGGTTCAACTAAATCTTCTGATTTTTGTCCATTCAATTCAGTATTTTTATTCTCACTAGCAATTTCAATTTCCTTTAGTAATCTATGATAATGATCAGCAAACTGATAATAACTTTCAGATAATATTTTATCATCATTAGAAGCTGCATCATTGCCAAGTGAGTTATATTTTTCATTTAACTGCTGAACATTACCTCTAATTTGAGATAATGGACCAAAACTCTCAATTACAGTATTCTTATTTAAATTATTAAAGTTTCTGCGGTTTTGCCCTCTATGACGACGGCGTCCGTTATTTTTTCTCATATCACCCTGAATTCTAATTAAAATGTCATTACATTTTTTCTATAGATATTGATACTATATACAAAAATAAATAAATTCCAAATAAAAAATTACCTTATCTCCAATACACGATCACATCCTCTTAAATCTTTATGTATTTTAATTAATTTAAGGTCAAACTCCTTTAATAAAGCTTTTACACTTTCTAGCATATCAAAACCAATTTCAAACAAACACAACCCATCTTTTGATAGAAGTTCTTTTATTCCACTAAATATTGCTCTATAACTTTGAACACCATCTATGCCTCCATCTAATGACTTTAGAGGATCATAATTCTTAACTTCAATTTCTAGTTTGTTAATATCTGAAGACCTTATATATGGAGGATTACAAACAATTATATCAAAATTGGTTTTTAAAAATAATTTTTCATTAAAAGTAATTGATTGAATTTTTTTAACCCATTCCTTTTCAAACCAATTTATTCTTGTACAGTATAACTTATTTCGAAGTTTTAATTTTTTTGCATTTACATCTACTTGCTTCAATGCATNTTNACATGTATCCAAAGATAATAAAGACGAATTTTTTATTTCATCAATAATAGATANCCCCAAACAGCCAGANCCTGCACCAAGATCAAGTGTTTGGACAAGACTTTTTTNNGATTTTTTTGATTTNATNGCAACATCAATGATAATCTCAGAATCTGGTCTNGGATCTAAAGTATANTTATTAATTGAAAAATCATTTTTCCAAAAATTTCTTACTCCNATTATTCTTGAAACTGGTTTACCACCAATCCTCTCTTCTAAATATTTACAAAAATCTTGTTTATGTTTTCTTGATACACAAAACTCATTATGCATGTAAATAATCTCATTTGACCTAGTTGCATGCGTTAATAAAATTCTTGCATCTATTTCTGGTGTTGAGATTTTATTAAATTTTAACTTATTTATTCCTCTAGTTAACAGTGTTTTTGAATCAAAATAATCAGCCATTCTCTTGTAATTTTTCCATTCTTTCTTTTAAAATTAAATTATCTATTATTTCTTCAAGACCCTCTCCTTCGATAATTTTTTCTATTTTATGTAAAGTTATATTAACTCTGTGATCTGTTACTCTCCCTTGAGGAAAATTATAAGTACGAATTCTTTCTGATCTATCTCCACTACCNACTTGACTTTTTCTTGCATTAGCTATTTTTGAATTCTGAATTTGTCTTTCTTGATCATATAGCCTTGCTAAAAGTATCTTCATAGCTTTAGCTTTATTTTTATGCTGAGATTTTTCATCTTGTTGGCTAACAACAATACCAGATGGTATATGTGTAATTCTTACTGCAGAATCAGTAGTGTTAACNGATTGTCCCCCTGGTCCACTTGACCGGTAAACATCAATTCTTAAATCTTTTTCATTTAAATTTATTTCAACATCTTCTACTTCTGGCAAAACAGCAACAGTAGCAGCAGATGTATGAACTCTACCATTAGTCTCAGTAACAGGAACTCTTTGAACTCTGTGNACACCAGATTCAAATTTTAATTTACCAAAAGCTCCTGTACCAACTATATTCGCATGAGCTTCCTTATAACCTCCAACTCCAGTATCAGACACACTTAAAGTTTCAAATTTCCAATTATTATTTATTGCAAACTTTTGATACATATTAAAAAGATTGGCTGCAAAAATTCCTGCCTCATCTCCTCCAGTGCCCGCTCTAACCTCCAAAATTACATTTCTTTGGTCATCCTTATCTTTAGGTAATATGGCTAATTCTAATTTTTTATCTAATGAAGCTAACTCAATTTCTAATTGCTTACTTTCTTCCTTTGCAATTTCNTTTAGATCTANGTCCGATGTCTTATCCTTTAATATAAAGTCTAAATCTAATAANTCTCTTTTTTTTGAATCAATTAANGAAGATAAATCCGTTACTTGAGTNATATCTGCNAGTTCTTTTGACAANNTTGCAAATTCTTTTGGATCTATATTAGANGTTGAAAGTAATTTCTCTATCTCTACTTTTCTAAAAATAAATTTTTTAACATTTTCTTCTAAATTAATCATATTNGTTCTTTATAATTTTCATTGCCGCATCAAAACTTAATTGTTTTTGTTCTCCAGTTTGTAGATATTTAAGTTGTATCAAATTATTATCTAACTCATCCTGTCCTATAATGATTGCATACACGCAGTTCGACTTATCTGCTTTTTTTAATTTTTTGGCAAGTGACCCATTATAAAAAATCTGAGTGCTAATTTCTTCATCAATAAATTTCTTATAATAACATAATATCTTATCATAGAATTTTTCTGATTGACCAATTAAACCAACAGTGGGAGAGAAAGAATATTTGTAATCCAAAAGAATAGATAGCCTTTCTATACCTGCAGCCCAACCAACGCCAGGAAATTTAATTTTACTTATCAACTTTGACAAATCGTCATATCTACCACCTGCTAGAACAGTATCCTGTGAGCCAATAAGATTTGTTTTGAATTCAAAAGCTGTATGTGAATAATAATCAAGACCTCTTACCAATGATTGGTCAATTTCAAAATTTACATTCAACTTCGTCAATCCACTGCATACTGAATTAAAAAAATCTAAAGATATCTTATTTAAATATTTTTGATATTTTGGTGCATCTAACAATATTTCAATATCTTTTTTATTCTTAGAGTCAAGTATTCTAAGAGGATTATTTTGAAGCCTAATTTTACTCTCTGGAGANAAATCATTTAAANACCTTTTTAAATATGATCTCAGTGCATCTTTGTAATTTTCTCTACTTTCATTATCCCCTAAAGAATTAATCTTTAAAGATACTTGATCTAAGATATTTATTTTTTTTAAAAAACATTTAGCCAAATATATTACCTCAATATCTGCGAAATAATNTTNAACCCCTAATAACTCAACACCAAACTGATGGAATTGTCTCAGNCTTCCCTTTTGAGGCCTTTCATATCTAAACATAGGACCATGGTAAAAATATCTTTTTGGAAAACTTTGAATTAGACTCTCGTTAATAACTGAACGAACTACGCCTGTTGTTCCTTCTGGTCTTAACATTAGGGTATTTTCACTTCTATCTTTGAATACGTAATTTTCTTTGGTTACAATATCACTTGTTTCTCCTAAAGGTTTTTCAAATAGCTTTGAAAACTCAAATATAGGAGTTGAAATTTCTTCATAACAAGCATTGTAACAAACCAATGATGCTTGTTTTTCTATAAACCTCATTTTGCCTAATTCCTCAGGGAGTAAATCTTTAACCCCTCTGACGGTGCGTAAACTCTCCACAAATACCTCAATTATAAGTCTTAATAAATGTTTTTTATTTTTTTTCTTACTTGTTTAACTACATGATCAACAACATCTTTTTGCTTAATGATATGGTCTGGTATTCCATTTATGTAGATTTGATGTGTTCCTTTTCCTCCACCAGTAATTCCAACGTCAGTAGACCTTGCTTCGCCAGGGCCATTAACTACACATCCAATAATAGATACTGTTATAGGTGTTAAAACATCTTCTAACTGACTTTCTATTTCTTTAACAGTATTTATTACATCAAATTGTTGTCTTGCACATGATGGACACGAGATTACAGTGATACCTTTCTGTCTTAAACCTAAAGATTTTAAGATATCAAAACCTACTTTAACTTCATCGCAAGGATCTGATGATAAAGAAACTCTAATTGTATCACCAATTCCAGAAATAAGTAAATTGCCAATACCTATAGAAGATTTTACTGTACCAGCTCTAAAACTTCCAGCTTCAGTGACACCTACATGCAGAGGACAATCAATTTTTTTAGATAAGCTTTTATATGCATCTATTGTCATAAAAACATTTGAAGCTTTAACACTAATTTTAAATTTTTGAAAATCATTATCTTCTAAAATATTTGAATGAAATAATGCTGATTCAACAAGAGCATCAGCTGTAGGCTCTCTATATTTTTCTAAAATATTTTTTTCTAAAGAGCCAGCATTTACTCCTATTCTAATAGCACAATCATGATCTTTAGCTGCTTTAATAACATCTTTAACTTTTTCTTTAGATCCAATATTGCCTGGATTAATTCTTAAACAAGCGACACCAGCTTTTGCAGCCTCAATAGCCCTGAGATAGTGAAAATGTATGTCAGCAATAATTGGAATACTTGTGCCTTTTACAAGTTCTTTTAAGCTTGCTGTAGAAGCTTCATCAGGACATGACACTCTTACTAAATCGGCACCTGCTTTTTCTATTTCTTTTATTTGATTTAGGGTATCATTAACATTTGACGTATTAGTATTTGTCATTGTTTGAACTGTTATTGGAGAATCACCTCCTATAAATACATCTTTAAGTTTTATCTTTCTAGTTTTTTGTCTGAGAATTTTTTTAGGTAATGATATGTCCATAATGCGTTAAAAACTTAATTATCTGCTTTGGAATGCTTCTATATTTAGAGGTCTTGAGGTAATGACTTCTCCAACGCCACCTAATCTCGAAACACTGATTGAACCAAATGTTAAAGATAAAACACCTGCATTTCCGGTTGAAAGAGTTAAACCTTTTTTCTTAGGAACTACGAAGGTTTCTCCATTTCGCATTAATCTTGTTAAATATGCATTACCATCTAAATCTTCTATTTCTACCCAACTATTTCCAAATGACTTTAAAACCATTTCTTCTTCGGGAACTCTCTCAGTAGCTATGGCTGAAATTTCGTTTGTATCTTCAGGCTTTACTAAATTTATTGATTTTTGATTTGTAGTTTTACTTTCTTTCATATTTTCTACAATGGGATCTTGTATTTGATTATTACTAATTTCCGCAATATCATTTTTTATTTTATCTTCATTTTCTATTTTAAATTCTTGATCTTCAATTTTGATTTTTACGTAATTTAGATCATAATCATCGATTTTTGATTCAGAAATTTGGACATTATTATTTTTAAGGTTATCTATATTTAGATAATACCAGCTTGAATATATTACTAGAGCAAGCGTTAAGGATGCAAGACTAATTGCTGGAAAAAATGATTTTTTTTGTTTTGTTATACTTGGAAAATTGTAATCAACTTTATCAACGTTTTTATTACTTATAGCTTTATAAGTGTCTATCACAACATTAGTATCTAAGTCTAATAATTTGGCATAGCTCCTTAAGAAACCCATTTGATAGGCTGTACCCATATCGTCTAATTCCTCGCCAACTTCTACCTTTTGAATTGAAGACACTTTTACTTTTAAAATTTTACTGACTTGCTCTTGAGTAAGTCCCTTTTTAACTCTTGCATCAATGAACAATAAACTTAAATCATCTTTTTGATTAGAATCAAAAATCTCAGAAAAATCTTTTGAAATATTTCTATCATCAAATGTAGAATCTGTTAAATTTTTACTTTTTTTATCATTAATATGCATTTCATTAGTCTTTTATCATATTTTTTTTTAAATAATCAATATTAATCGTCTCAATATTAGTTACTTAATTGAAATTCATCATGCAAAGTCCTAACAGCTAACTCTGTATAATCAGACGATATCAGTACTGAAATTTTGATCTCACTAGTTGATATGACTTGTATGTTAATATTGTTATCTGCTAGAGTTTTAAACATAATTTTTGCAATTCCTGGCTTTGTTCTCATCCCACTACCTACGACTGAAACCTTCGAAACTTTACTATCTTCGATCATCTTATTATAACCAATTTCTGGTTTAAGTTTAACAATTATATCTGCAGCGTTCAACAAATCTGATTGTAATACTGTAAAAGTTATATCAGTAGCTTCTCCATCTTTAGTCGAAGTTTGAACAATCATATCAACATTAATACCTTTATCCGCTAAAGCCCCAAATATCATTGCAGCTTGACCAGGTTTATCATTTACATTAAACAAAGTTATTTTTGCTTCATTTGAAGTATATGTAATCCCACTAATTATAGTTTTTTCCATATTTTTTTGCCTTTCACCAATAATAAATGTACCCGGTTTATCTTCAAAACTACTCAAAACCTGTAACTTGATATTATAATTCATTGCTAATGCAACTGATCGAGTTTGAAGAACCTTTGCTCCCTGTGATGCTAATTCTAGCATCTCTTCAAATGTTATAGTTTTAAGTTTGAGTGCATTAGAAACAACTCTAGGGTCGGCTGTATAAACACCGTCAACATCTGTGTAAATGTCACACCTCCCAGCTTTAAAAGCCGCAGCTATGGCAACTGCTGATGTGTCAGATCCTCCTCTTCCTAATGTTGTGATTCTATTTTTGTAAGTGCCCTGAAAACCCGGTACAACTATCACATATTCATTATCAAGTTCAAAATTAACTTTATCTTTACTGATGTTTTCAATATTTGCCTTGCTAAAATTATCATCCGTCGTTATTGGAATTTGCCAAGCTTGGTAAGATTTTGCCTTTATATTAATATCATTCAAAGCTATTGCAAGCAACCCAGATGTTACTTGTTCTCCAGAAGAAATCACCGTATCATATTCACTTGTTCTGTAATCATTTGTTAAACTTTCTACTAGCTTTATTAATCTGTTTGTTTCTCCAGCCATTGCCGATACTACAACGATTACATTATATCCATTATTAACTTCATTTTTTATTCTAGATGCTACAGATTTTATTCTATCTATTGTTTCAACAGAAGTGCCGCCAAATTTTGCAACAATTAATTTCAATTAAATCCTCTTTTGCTTATTTTTATAAAATCGTGTAACAAATGTTTATGAATACATCAACTTTAAATAATAAAAAAGATCCTTTCATAGAATTGTCTAATGAATGGTGGGATGAAAATGGTAAATTTCAATCTTTACATAAGTTTACAGATATTAGGATTCAATATATTAATAGAGTAGTGTCGAAATATAAAAAATTAGATAGAAAAAATAATTTAAATAA
>NZIY01000082.1 GCA_002691795.1 SAR116 cluster bacterium | reverse complement strand
TTCAAACTATGGTGCTAAGTTAGTTATGGGTGCTGCTTCTGTGATTGTTGCACGTGGTGAATCAACAATCGGTGCTGGTGCAAGTCAGACAGATGATCGCGAAGCTAATGGTATATCTGTAAGCTACGACTTAGGTGGCGGCGTCAAAATTGGCGTAAGTACTATGGAAGCTACAGACAGCAAAGATAAGACAGCTGCTGGTGTGGAAGAAAAGTACACTGCTAATGTAGCAGAAGTTGTATACAATATTGCTTCTGGCTTAGATGCTAAGTTTACTTACCTTGATTTTGATTATAAAGCTGGTGGTGAAGCTGCTTCAGCTGATGACTCAGGATCAAAGAGTGCTATAACAATATCCGCTAGTTTCTAACTATAACTAGTTTTATATTTTTAAAAAGGAGCAGTTTTATTGCTCCTTTTTTATTAGTTAATTAAATTTTTTATACAAACACTTCTGTCCAAATAAAATTTATAAATAAATTTAAACAATTTTTTATTTATATTTTTTAATTAATTCATTATATCAAAATATTACGATTTAAATTTATACGTAATTTTCAATTAATTTATGTTATAAAAAAAATATGAATGAAAGTGAAAATATTTTTCATAAATTTATCTCAAAATTATTAAATGAAAATGAAATAAAGAAAATAAATTTTAAAAATTTAGATAATAATTATTCAAAAATTTGTTTTTCAATTTTATTGAAAACTTTTAAAAATCATCATGATTCAAATGTTTCTAAACAATTTTTAAAAGATAATCAAAATCATCCTTTTCATAAATTTCTTATGAAATTTAAAAATAAAAATATTGATGATTTTAAAAAACTAGCTGATAAAGAAAATTTATGGAGTATTTTTTCTCCCGACGCAATAAATGGATCAAATAATCCAGAAAGTTTTAAGAAACAAATATTAAAAAAAAGAATTTTAAAAAAATTAAAAAAACCTAAATTTTCAATACAAATTCCACATAAAGAAATTTTGTTCTTAAGTAATATTTTAATTACTATACCTGAAGATTATAAATCAGAAAATATACCTTTAAATTTACAAAATAGAATTAAGCCATTTTTGAACAAGAAGCAAAATTATTGGTATGATCACCCAATACCAATTGATGCATCTGATGATGAAAATGAAATTTTATATGGACTAAGACATCTTGATAAAGCTCTAAATGTAGAATTTAAACGTGGTAACTTAAAAACTAATGAAAAAATTTCATTAGTATTATCATTATCAGTAACTCATAAAGGATTAGAAGATATTGCTTTTGAATATGTTAAAAATAAAATAAAAGGAAAACTAAATTTAAAATTCATAAATATTTTTATTTTTGACGAAAATAAAACTTCAAAAATCATAAAAAAACTTTTTCCTAATAACGATGATTACCCAGAATTATTTGGTGTTAATGGAAATTATGGAAGACATTATACTTTTTTAAAATATGTCTTAACATTATGGAATAAAGTAATTGATAAAAGTTTTAATTATAGTTTTAAAATAGATCTAGATCAGGTTTTTGATCAAAATTTTCTTATTAGAATATCAAAAATGTCTATATTTGAAGTTTTTAAAAATCAAAAATATTGGGGCGGAACTGGAATAGACTTTGAAGAAAGACTTGTTGATCTTGGAATGCTAGCTGGTGGATTAGTTAATAAAGGAGAAACTCATAAAGAATATTTAATACCAGACGTAAAAAGACCCTCAAAAAAAACTATTTTTTCAAACATCTCCTCTAAGCGAGTTTTTTGTCCAGATTGGGCCCATGCTCTATCTACAGAAGCTGAAATAATATATGAAAAGGAAAATATTCATAGAATTCATGTGACAGGGGGTACCACAGGTATTACTCTAAAAACTCTTGAAAAATGGACACCATTTACACCAAGTTTTGTAAATAGAGCTGAAGATCAAGCCTTTGTGATTTCTTCATTAAATAAAAATGAATTTTTATCACATATACATGCACCATATTTAATAATGAGACATGATAAATTAGATTTTGCAAAAAGAACTGTAACTAATTCAAAGTTAGGGAAAGAAATTGGTAATTTAGATAGAATTCTTTTATTTAGTTACTACAGTAAATGTTCTCATTTTGATTATAATCTCATAAAAAACCATTTATGGCCATATACATCGTCTTTTATACAAGAGTTTCCTGAGATATTAATTTATTTTATTTTATTAATTGAAGGTATTACGAAAAGCGAACAATTTTTACATAACGCATCAAAAAGACTTAAAACAACTCAAATATTTTGTAATAATAAATTAGAACATCAATTTAGATTTGAAAAAGAATTTTGGACTGATTTTATTATGAGGATGAACTATATTACAGATGTTAAAACTTCTTTAAGAGATATAATTTTTTCTTCTCAAATCACAAAATAGTTTTTGAAAAGCTAATAAAAAATAATAGATAAGTCAAAAATTTTTATTCTTTGTATATTTTATCTAAGAAAATAATAATTAAGGGTGACAAGAAGTACATTGATTTTATTGGTAGCGGAGGAGGGACTTGAACCCCCGACACCCGGATTATGATTCCGATGCTCTAACCAGCTGAGCTACTCCGCCACATATCATTTCTTAGTAATAAGAAAATCAAACTCAGTCAAGAAATTAAAATTAACTTATTGTCTTTCAAAGATCTTACCCTTAATTTTAATTGTGAAAGTTTTGAATATTTATTATCAGTAAATTTATATATAATTTTTTCTTTTAAATTTAATGATAACATGAAGTTATATAGCATTTTCTGATTTTGATTAAGAGTAATCTCTAAGCTTTCAAATATAAATGAACTTTTTTTCATACTAAACAAAGGTGAACTCGATTCCCATTTTATTAAACTTGGAATTAAGTTGATGTTCTTAAAATTATTTTTTAATAAATATTGAGATTTAGGCTTTTGAAAATGCCAACTAAAATTATTTCTTGAAACAAAAAATGATTTCTCATGTAAATCAGAATCTTTTAACATATTAGTAGAAATTACGAATGAAATTAGTCTTGGAGTTTTTAAATACTTTTTTCTATAATTTTCATCATCTAGTTGAAACCATGTTTTTTCTAAATTTTTTTTATTTTTTGGATCAGTTGAAATAACTTCCAAATAACTCGTTCCCAAAGATAAAACTTTATTATGTGTCCCCATTTTTTNATGTTTATTGGTTATACTTAAATTTTGGTTCAATAGTTTTTCTATAAATTCTGAACCCTTATTAAGAGTTTGAGCACCAATAACAAAATGGTCAATTTTATAATTAAGCACTTAAATAATTTTTTGTAGATTTTATCCAACCTCCACCTAAAACGTGGTTATCGTCAGAAACATTATAAAAAACTGCTGCCTGACCAGGTGATATGCCATATTCTGGAATTTGTAGTTTTACATTTGCAGTATTATTTTCTTTATTTATCTCAATATTTACTTTTACGGGTTTCGAAGTGTTTCTAAGTTTGACAAAAGCATCCAAATGATTTTTGTTGTTTTTATTAATCCAATTACAATCGTTTATTAAAAACTCGTCACAAGATAAATATTTTTTTGGTCCAACATAAATTTTGTTTTTCTTTTCGTCGATAGAAATCACATACAATTTTGAATCCTCTTCAGATACATTTTTTCTTCCTCCAATTCTAATTCCTTTTCTTTGACCAATTGTGTAATCAATAATTCCATTATGTTCTCCTAAGTATGTTCCATCAACGTGGAATATATCTCCTTTTTCTATAGATTCAGGCCTAAGCTTTCTAACTAGATTTGAATACTTTCCCTCAGGTACGAAACATATGTCCTGACTATCTGGTTTTTCAGCAACTTTTAAATTNAAATGCCTGGCTAGATCTCTGATTACAGATTTTTTAAAATCACCAAGAGGGAACCTTAAAAAAGTTAATTGTTCAAATGTAGTAGCGAATAAAAAATATGATTGATCTTTTGAAAGGTCATTTGCCCTATACAAATGTGGCTTTCCATTTATAATTTCTCTTCTGATATAATGCCCCGTTGCAAGTGCTTCNGCACCTTGCTTTTTAGAGAAATTTAACATNTCAATAAATTTTACTGTTTGATTACATTTGACACATGGTATTGGGGTTTCTCCTNTAAGATATGATTCTGCAAAATCTGAAATGACTTGGTCATTAAATCTCGANCCATAATTCAAAACATAATGATTTATACCAAGTTTATCACATACTTTTTTGGCATCATTAATATCAATACCTGCACAGCAGGTTTTTGATTTATTTATTGTGACTTTTTCATTATATAAATGCATTGATACNCCAAATACTTGAAATCCGGCTTCATGAAGCAAAGCAGCCGTAACTGAAGAATCAACACCACCCGACATAGCGACAGCAATTTTGTGATCAGAAGGATTACCTTCAAAACCTACATTTTTAATTATTTTGGAGTTTAAGTTCATAAATTATGAATCACTTGGTATATTTACTATCAAACCTTCAAGATCTTCATTAATTTCAATTTGACAACCTAACCTAGATGTGGATTGCAAATCAACAGCAAGATCTAACATATCTTCTTCATCTGGATTTGGAGGACCAACTTTTTTAAACCAATTTTTGTCGACTACAACATGACAAGTACAGCATGAAATAGATCCACCACATGTACCTTCAATACCTAAATCATTATCTCTCGCTACTTCCATCAATGTAAGACCATTTTCTGCATTAATTTTTTGAGTAGAGCCATCTTTTAATTTAAAATTGATTATTGTCATATTTATAATACCTTATTGATCTATTATTATTTCTTTAATGATGTAATGTCTTTTTCTAATTTTTCTATCTTTTTTAATAATGTAGTAATCTTTTTTTCCCTAGGGTCACTCTCATTGCTGGAAAAACCATAAGCTTGAAATTTTTTCTTATTTCCTTGAGCAAACTCTCTTGCAGGTATACCTGCAACTGTTACATTATTAGGAACTGACTTTGTTACAACTGAGTTAGCTCCTACTCTTGAAAAATCCCCAATATTTATAGCTCCAAGTATTTGAGCTCCTGAACCTATGATTACATTGTTACCAATTGTAGGATGTCTTTTTTTTTGTCTTTGATTATCGCTCTCAACTGAAGGCATAATACCCCCTAAAGTTACCCCTTGATATATAGTTACATCATCACCTATCTCTGCAGTTTCACCAATTACAATGCCATAACCATGATCCATAAATAACCTTTTTCCNATTTTTGCAGCAGGATGGATTTCAATCCCAGTAAGAATTCTTCCAAATTGCATTAAAAATCTCGAAATAAATTTAATTTTATATTTCCATAGGAAATTTGAAATTTTATAAAAAAACAATATGTGAACTGTCGGATATAGTAATAAAACCGAAAACCTAGATGAAGCCGCNGGATCTCTCTCAATTATAGAATCAATTTGTTCTAGAAAATTTTTAATAAACATAAATGTTTTATACCATATGAAATATAATTTTAAATAATTTGATTGTATATTTTCTTTGACACTTATAATTTGAACTATTATTTGATTATTATAAACACATTTGAAAATTATTTCATATATTAAATCTGGAGAAAACACTATGCCTGAAGTTATATTAAATGGTCCAGAAGGACGAATTGAGTGCATGTATAGTCAAGGAAAAGAGACTGGTTGCCCTGTTGCACTTATACTTCACCCTGAACCATATCAAGGAGGCAGTATGAATAACAAAGTTAACTATTCTTTATATCAAGAATTTAAGAGTAGAGGCTTTTCAGTACTAAGATTCAATTTTCGTGGAGTTGGTAAAAGTCAGGGATCTTTTGATAATGGTGAAGGAGAACTAGCTGACGCTGCTGCGGTTCTGGATTGGTTGCAATCTCAAAATTTGTATAGCAAATTTACATTTATTGCGGGATTTTCTTTTGGCTCATGGATTGGAATGCAATTAATGATGAGAAGGCCCGAGATATCAGGATTTATATGTATATCACCACCAGCTGATAAATTTGATTTTGCTTTCTTGGCGCCTTGTCCTGCTTCAGGATTAATTATTCATGGTAGAGAAAATCAAAGAGTTCCATTTGAAAACATTCAATCAATTGTTGATAGGTTATCTAAACAGAGAAATGTAAAAATTGATATAGATTTTATTAATGATGCAAATCACAACTTTAGTAACCATCTCGAAGATCTTATGGAAGCTGTTAAAAAATACTTAAATCAAAGATATGATAATTTTATAGATACTTTTCATGAAGAAGATTTAATATAAACCTTATGAAATACAAATCAAAATTTTTAAATATTTTGGGTAAAAGAGGTTTTTTGCATCAGATAACTGATAATGATAAACTTGATGAATATCTTTTTAACAATAAATGCGTAGCCTATATCGGATTTGACTGTACTGCTCCATCGCTTCATGTAGGTTCCTTAATTCAAATAATGATGCTTAGATGGTTCCAAAAAAGTGGTCATAAACCAATTGTTCTTTTAGGAGGGGGAACTACAAAAATAGGTGATCCATCAGGAAAAGATCAATCAAGGCCTTTATTAGATAAAAAATTAATTGAAAAAAATAAAAATGAATTAAAAAAAGTTTTTTCAAAATATCTCGATTTTAATGATGGATCAAACAAAGCGATATTAATTGATAATGAAGAATGGCTTGATAACTTAAATTACATCTCTTTTTTAAGAGAAAATGGCTCTCACTTCTCAGTCAACAAATTAATTTCTTTAGAAAGTATGAAATTGAGACTTGATAGAAAACAAAACTTGTCATTTTTAGAATTTAATTATCCAATTTTTCAAGCCTATGACTTTTTTGAATTAAACAAAAATTTTAAGTGTAGAATTCAAATGGGTGGATCTGATCAATGGGGTAATATTGTAAATGGAATTGAGTTAATTAGAAAAAAAACTTCTAATCAATGTTTTGGAATAACATCCCCTTTACTGACCACAAGCTCTGGAAGCAAAATGGGGAAAACTGAAAATGGAGCTATTTGGTTAAATGACGAATTGTTACCTGATTATGATTTTTGGCAATTCTGGAGAAATACTGAAGACAATGATGTTTCAAAGTTTTTAAAGCTTTTTACTGAATTAAGTTTAAATAAAATAACTGAATTAAGTAATCTTAAAGGAGTAGATATTAACAAAGCGAAAATAATCCTTGCAAATGAAACAACTAAATTATGTAGAAGTGAAGAAGCTGCTAATAGGGCATCACAGATAGCTAAAGACACATTTGAAAAATTAAAAGTTAATTTTGATTTACCAAAAATAACAATTAATAAACAATCTATAAGTTTAATTGAAATAGTCCAAATATTTAAATTTTGTAATTCAAATGGAGAAGTTAGAAGATTAATCCGCGGCAATGGAATTAAAGTAAATGATAAACTCGTTGATGATGAAAAATTTATATTAAAAAAAGAAGATCAAGAAGATCCAATCAAAATTTCTATTGGAAAAAAAAAACATGGCCTAGTCATTTTTAAATGAATGATATTTCTAATTATCTTTTAGCCAGTTTTTTGAAAAAATTTGTCTTAAAATTCCAGGACTAAAAGATAAAATATTTAAATCAATTTTTGGATCTGTAATCATCTCACTTAATTTAAACTGACCTGAAATTACGCCTTTTTTATTCAATCCTGTAAGTAATTCTCCAACTGCAGGTACTACACTTATAATTCTAGAAACTTGTGAGAACGGTGCTATAGAACCAGTGAAATTTATTTTTTGATTTTTTGTATTATAAATACCTTCTAAATAAACTGATAAAGTTTCATTGTTGATCAAAATTTTGTTAAAGTTAANGTTATCTCCNTTTTTAAAAAATTTTGCATATCCATCTTTAAACCCTACACCCTCTCCAACAAATAAAGAATTAATACCTGAAAAGCTTAATGAAGATAAAGATTTTATAATTTTTGGCGCATTGATAATTTTAAAGTTTTTAGCATTGATAAAACCTTCATATTTAGATAGNCTTTTATNAATAAACTTAATTTTTAATTTTACTACACCACTCTTAACTTTATCTGTAAANCNTAAAGCTGAAAGNAACTTTCCACCTTCTTTGGTATCAAATGTAACAATAGGTAATCCATTTTCACTAGAAACAATTTTAACATAAGTTTGACCACCGTTAAGTGCTCCTTTTCCTTCTAATACNTATNCATTTTTGTTAACTAATATATTTAATTGACCAGCATCTAGNAGCGTATTAGAACTTAANACTATTTTACCTTTTGCAATTGAAGAAAATTTACTTTTTTTAAGACTTCCATTCAAACTTCCNGACAAGCTTAGGTTTTCATTTAATATTATCTGATTTGAAATAATATCNAANTTTATATTATAATTTTNANAATTATTTTTACTTAATAAATCTTTTGTAAGATGAGAAATATCAATAGANTCTCCATCTATCTTAATATNCATTTTTTGTTTAGTTTTNTGAATGACAACTGATTTTGCATTAAAATTTTTAGATAAAAGATTAGTTATTTCTATAAAATTATACTCTTTAAAATCAAAATTAAACTGCAATTGATTATCATCATAATTCATTAAAAAGTTATGAATACTTTTTAATTCTGCATTTTTAAAAATCAAATCAAAATTGATATTGCCTTTCTTTATTTTTGATTCATTTAGATTCAAAACTTTATGAAAAATTGATGCATNTTTTAAATTTGATCTAATTTTAACTTCATAGTCTTTTTTATTTATATTACCTNAGGTTTNAAATTTNAGAGGATTTCCATTTTTAATTTTGAAANAAAATTTATNAAAAATAATATTATTAAGTGTCATATTTTGAAAAATTGTTCCAAAAGCTTTTATATTACCATTTGAATCAAGTTCAAAGTTCGAATTAAAAAGAATNTTTTTATAATAAAATTTTGAATTACCAAAANANATTTGGTCATTATTTCTAGTAAGACTTAAATGATCAAATTTAATNTNATGTTTATTNTTTGTTAGGTTTTTAAAATTNAAATCTAGAATTTGAACTTTNTTAACAGGATCATGNCCANTAAAATTTTTATTTTTTAAATAAATTTTNCTATTTACAACAGTCCCACTGTCAAATGTAAAAAACTTATTATTTCCTTCAAATTTAGTGAAATAAATATAATTAAAAATTTTAGCTGGAAAATTATTAATATTAATTTTTAAATCAGTAAAATTAAGATTTTGATTTTTGTCTATGAATACAGCTTTAGCATCTAATACTGTAGAGTTATTTTTTATGAAGTTTAATTTATCAATAATTAATTTATCATCCTTATAATTTAATAAATATTGAATTTCACTTAAATTAAGGGTTTCGCCTATCTTAAAAAAATTAAATTTAGAATTTTTAAACTTTCCTTCAAGGGTTAACTCAGACTTGTTATTATTAAAGTAAAAATTGTAATCACCATTTAAATCAGAATTAAATTTAATAAAATCATCTATTTTTTCATCCTTAATGTTTGACGAAAATTGACCATTTGAATTGATAAACAAAATTTTATTTTTTTGTCGAATAGTATCAAAAATTGTTTTAACGTGAATATTTGATTTAATTAAATTTAACCCAATATCATTCTTAAATTTAAGTTTATTTTTGTATTTAGTGATAATTTTTTTAGTAAGATCATCATCTAATATAGGATGTAAATCGTTTAATTTAATTTTATTAAAATTTAATTTCAAATTTGATAAGAATTTTGAATCATTTTGTGTAATGATTCCATTTATGTTTATTTTGTTCATTACAAAATCTTTAATGAATAACTTTTTATCAAACAATTCCCAGCTTAAGTAACCTTTTAATTGAATAAGATTTTCTTCATTAAGTGACGTTTTAAAAATTTTTGAATTTTCTAAAAAATTGAAATCTATCTTCTTAATTTGAAAGTTTTTATTAAAATTAATTTTAAATTTTGCATGGATTTTTCCATTAAATTGGAAATTTTTGAAATATGTTTTTAAATTCAAGTTACTTAAATCAAATTTTTCTATGTAGCCATCTAAAAAAAAATCATTTTTTTTAAAATCAAAGTTTTTAATAATAATATTAGAATTAGAGCTTTTTTCATTACAATTTAATAAGTTTTCAACCTTATTTGTAAAAAAGTTTAAATTTGGGTTTTTACATTTAAAATTTAATCCATCACTAATAAATAAATTCTTATCCTTCAACTTAAAATTTAAATGATTAATTTTTATATTTTTGAATTGATTATTTCTTTGATTGTCTGTGTTTTGAAAAATAATTTTTAATGACTTGTCCAAAAATTTAAAATCCTCAACATCAACTTCACTAATAGATACATCTTTTAATAAAAGACTTTCATTATTTATAAAGCTATCAATCAAATCTAGAAAACTTATTCTAATATTAATTTTATTACTTTTAAGAACAGTTTCTTTTAAGTTATTAAGTATGTTTATATTAGAAATATTAAAACTAACAAAATTTTGAAAGTCATTAATTTCAAGTCTAATTTTGCCAATTTTAAGTTGATTTTTATTAGTCTTTATCTTTTTTGATAAAAAAGATATAATTTGTTCATCATTTTTAGAAAAATAATTCTCAACAATAATCGGTTCTTTTAATAAATAAATCTTAAAAAAATATGCTGAAGCTATAAAACAAAGACTGAATGAAAAGAGTAAGAGAGCGTATTTTAAAAATTTTTTAATCATCGATTTTCACAAAACTCTTCTTTATTATTTGATATATTCATTAAATATAATATAAATTGTATTATGTAAAATTATATATAAATAAGGTATTTTGATGACAAAGATAAATGATAAAATTGACGATTTTGAATTACTTACAGATGTAGGAAAGTTTAATTTAAAGGAAAATATTGATAAAAATTTAGTTTTATTTTTTTTTCCAAAAGCTGATACAACTGGATGTACAAAGGAAGCCATCTCATTTAGTGAATTAATTAAAGAATTTGACAATTTAAATACTACAGTTATTGGAATTTCAAGAGATAAATTAGAAAAACAAATTAAGTTTAAATCAAAATATGAACTTAAATGTATCTTAGGATCAGATGTTGATAACAAAATCTGTTCAAAATTTGGAGTTTGGATCGAAAAATCAATGTATGGAAAAAAATATATGGGTATTCAAAGATCCACTTTTTTAATTAATTCTCAAGGCAAAGTTTACTATATATGGGATAAAGTAAAAGTACCTGGTCATGCTGAAGAAGTTTTAAAAAAAGTCAAAGAACTATAGTTTTTGAGCCAAAGCTTCATTAATAAATTGATCTATTTCGCCATCTAAAACAGCATTAGTATTTCCTGTTTCTATATTAGTTCTCAAATCCTTAACTAAATTGTAGGGATGCAAAACATATGACCTTATTTGACTCCCCCATCCAATTTCATTTTTTGAAGATGCTAATTTTTCATTATGTTCTTCTTGTTTTTTTAATTCAAGTTCATACAATTTTGATCTAAGCATACTTAATGCTTGAGCTTTATTTCTATGTTGTGATCTATCACTTTGACATTGAACAATAATTTTAGTTGGCAAATGAGTGATTCTTATCGCTGAATCTGTTTTGTTTACATGTTGTCCACCTGCACCTGAGGCTCTGTAAGTATCAATTTTAAGATCTTTATCATCTATTTTTATGTCAATCTCATCATTACTTTCAGAATAAATCCAAACTGATGCAAAACTTGTATGTCTTCTCGATGAAGAATCAAATGGTGAAATTCTTACCAAACGATGAACCCCACTTTCCGTACGTGACCAACCATTTGCGTAATCACCAATAAACATTAATGTACTTGATTTTATTCCAGCTTCATCGCCAGGACTTTCCTCTATTATTTTAACTTTAAATCCTTTTTTCTCAGCCCATCTAAAATACATTCTTTGTAACATTAAGGCCCAATCTTGAGCCTCAGTTCCTCCAGCACCTGCATGTATTTCCAAAAAACAATTAGAAAAATCATTTTTATCAGAAAACATAGTTTCAATCTTATATTTTTTTGAATTTGTCATTAAAACATCAACAGATTTATTTAATTCTTTAATTAAATCAGAATCATTTTCACTCTCTGCTAGGTCTACTAAATCTTTTAAATCTAAATAATCTTGATTAATTTTTTTAACTAAATTAATTTTATTTTCTTTTAATTTTATTTCTTTCATTACCTTCTGGGCTGTTTTAGGATCATTCCAAAAACCATCGCACTCAGATTCTGCTATTAATTTTTTCAATTCTAAAATAGATTTTTCCCAATTAATGTTTTTTTTTAAAAGATTTATTTCATCATTTAAAATTTTAAATTTTTCTACTAGTTCCAAAGACATATTTATTAATATAGAGGAGAAAGAGAATTTACAATATCCTTTTCTTTTAGCTTATCAATTATATCAAAATCTGTTGTTTTACTAGGTAATTGACCAGGTTTAAAGGCTTCAATTATAAAATTTTTACTATTAGTTTTTGACAAAAGACCTGTTTTTGGATCAACTTTAATTAATTTAATACCTGGAGGTCTTCTGAAAGGAATATTAGGTTTATTATTCAAAGCTTTTTTCATAAAGTCTTTAAATATTGGAGCTGATACAGAACTACCAGTTTCTCTTTTTCCCAATGTAAAAGGATTATCAAAACCTACAAAGACACCCACAGCTAGATCACTAGAAAAACCTACAAACCAAGCATCTTGATTTGAATTAGTAGTTCCAGTTTTACCAGCCAATGTTTTATTTAATTTATTGATTAATCTACCAGTCCCCCTCGTTACCGCTCCACGAAGCATAGACACCATTTGATAAGCAGAGCCTGGGTCAGTTATTTGATCTCTCTCATCAACTAAGATTGGAATTTTGTTTTGATTATTAAGATTGTTTGATTCACAATTTTTACATTTTCTTAAGTCATTCTTAAGAATAGTCTTCCCTCTTCTATCTTGTACTCTATCAATAAAGAATGGTGAAATTTTTTTTCCACCATTGACAATCATTGCATAAGCAGTGGTTAACCGTAACAAAGTAGTTTCACCAGCACCAAGTGACATTGACAATAAATTAGGTAGATTATCGTAAATTCCAAAGTTATTACCATATTTTTTAATATTCTTCATACTTACAAGTAATGCCAATCTAGCTGTCATAAGATTTCTAGATTTTTCAATTCCCAATCTTACAGGGCTAGGTCCATAAAACTTTTTAGTATAATTAGCCGGTTTCCATTTAGGTAAACCTATACCTTGATCGTATGACAATGGTGCATCTAAAATAATGTCAGTAGGTTTAATTTTTTGGTCAAGTGCTGCTAAATATACAAAAGGCTTGAAAGCTGATCCAGGCTGTCTAAAAGCTTGAGTGGCTCGATTAAATTCACTTTTGCTAAACTGATATCCACCAGTCATAGCTAATACACGACCAGTATTTGGATCTATTACCACAATTGCACCATTAACTTTTGGAATTTGTGAAAGTATATAATCTTGATTATCTTTTTTAATTAAGACTATATCTCCTAATTTTAAAAATTCTTTAAATGAACTAAATTTTTTATCATGACCAATTTGCTTATTATTATCTTTATCAGTATAAATTATTTGTCTTCTTAACCATGATTTGTTTTGAAATTTAATTTCCATGATCTTACCCTGAGCATAAACCTTGATTTTATCTGAACTAATATTTTTAATTACAGATACAAATCTATTTTTTGGAAGACCTGATTGAAGTTTATTTAAAACTGCATCTATTTCTTTTTTATTTGCATTTTTTATCTGAATATTTGTAATTGGACCCCTCCAACCTTGTCTTTTATCTAACTTTTCTAATCCTCTAAATAATGCCTCATCTGCAAATTTCTGAAGTTTTGGATTTAAAGTTGTTCTAATTGAAAGACCGCCTTTATATAAAGCATTATAACCATAATCTTTTAACATTTTTCTTCTAATTTCTTCAGAAAAGTATGGAGCTGATGTGTCATCTAAACCAGTTGATTTCTTTATAATTATCTCTTTACTTTGTAAATAATTTTTATTACTTACAGTAAGAAATCCATTCTTGTACATTTGGTTTAAGACCCAATTTCTTCTATTAAATACTCTGTTATAATTTGTTTTTGGATTATATGCACTTGGAGCTTTTGGTAAGGTTGCTAAAAATGCAGCTTCATCAATAGATAAATCATCAAGACTTTTATCAAAATAGTTTAAAGCAGCGGCAGCTATACCATAAGAATTATTTCCTAAATAAATTTCATTAAGGTATAATTCTAAAATCTGGTTTTTTGTAAAAGCTCGCTCTATTCTTATTGCTAAAATTGCTTCTTTAATTTTACGTTCAAGAGAAACTTCAGAACTTAGTAAAAAGTTTTTTGCAACCTGTTGAGTTATGGTTGACGCCCCTACTAACCTTTTGCCTTTTCCATAGTTTTTAAAGTTTGTAATTAAAGCTCTTGAAATGGCTTGTAGGTCAACGCCAAAATGATGGTAAAAATCTTTATCTTCAGCAGATAGAAAAGCAGAAATAATTTTTTTTGGTATTACATCTACAGGTACAAAAACTCTTCTTTCGATTGAGTATTCTTTTAGTAAAGCACCATTTCCAGCATGGACTCTACTTACAATAGATGGTTCATATTTTGAGAGTTGTCTGTAATCAGGCAAATCTCGTCCAAAATGCCATAAAACATAAAAAAACGATCCTAAAATTAGAATTGAACTAAAAAAAAGGAAAGTAAATATTAAAGTAAACAATTTCATATATAAGACTTATAGACACAAAATTAGACAACAATTAGACACTATAAACTAACTCTTCTGATTTAAATAATTTACAATTGAGAGAGATAAAATTGTAGAAAGCTTTTTTAAATATATTGTTCTATTTAACAATTTTTCTTCACTTTTGTTAGTTAAAAAACCTAATTCAATTAAAATGGACGGGGTCGTTAATGACTTTAATACAACAAATCCTGCATTTCTATGGCCTCTGTTTTTAACTGGGAATTTTTTAAAATTTGTTATAACAAAATTAGCGAGCTTAGAGCTTTCATTCATAGTTTCTCTTTGAAAAATTTTTATTAAATTATCTTTTATTAATGGGTCAGAATGTTGAATTTTTAATCCACCAATTAAATCTGATTTGTTTTCTCTTTGAGCAAGATTTTTTGCTTCTTTGTCTGAAGCCTTATCAGAAAGACTAAATATTGAAAAACCTCTTGCATTTAAGTTTTTAGATGCATCAGCATGAATAGAAATAAATAAATCCGCTTTATTTTTTTCTGCAAATTTAACTCTTTGATTTAGGTAGAGATATCTGTCATTTGCTCTTGTAAGCTTAACTAAAAGGTTTACTGATGATAAATCAGATTTCAAAATTTTTGCGAATTTGAGATTGATATCTTTTTCTAATGTTCCATTAAACCCTATAGCTCCTGGGTCTTTTCCACCATGACCAGGATCAATTATAATTGTATATCTTTTATTTAATTTATTTTTTTCTTTTTTTAATTTATTTACCAAATTATCAAATTTATAAAATGTTAAATTATTTTTGTTATCTAAATCACTAGTTCTTGGAGTAAATTCTTTTTCATTGTATGAGCATGAACTAAAGAACAATAATAAAATGATAATAAAATTTTTTAATATAAATTTATGTGTTTTATTAAACTGAAGTAATTTCATATTTACTAATAATAAGAATAAGTTACTTGATAAGAAAAATTTAATAATATACTGTTAAAAGACTGAATTACAGAAATTTATAAAAAAAATAGACAGATAGAACAATAGTTAACTTAATTTATATATTTTAGACGAAATGAAATTTCAAATAGATACGATCACACTTAGTGAAATAAAATACAAACAAAAATACACAAAGTTTTTGGTGAATTTTTCTTCTTCAACTAAATCTAGCTGTCATTCCTTTTACGGAGATACAAATGACAAAGAGAATTTTAATTGATGCAAGAAACGAACAAGAAACAAGAATTGCTTCCATTGAAAATGAAATCATAGAAGATTTTGAATATGAGCTTATTGGGAAAAAACAATTAAGAGGAAATGTTTACTTAGCTAGAGTTAGCAGAGTAGAACCAAGCCTTCAGGCAGCTTTTGTAGAGTACGGTGGAAACAGACAAGGTTTCTTAGCATTTAGCGAAATACACCCAGATTATTATCGAATACCAGTTGAGGATAGAGCTAAATTATTAGAAAAAGTATCTAAAGATGAAAATGATGATGATGAATTACAAGTTAACAACAATAGTGAAAATATTGACGATGAAATTGAGGAAAGTAGAGACTTAAAAAAGGTTAAAAATAAACTTTATAAAAACTATAAAATTCAAGAGGTTATATCAAAAGGACAAATAATTTTAGTTCAACTAGTTAAAGAAGAAAGAGGTAATAAGGGTGCCGCTTTAACCTCTTATTTATCTTTAGCTGGTAGATATTGTGTCTTAATGCCTAATACCCCTAAGGGAGGAGGTATAAGCAGAAAAATTTCAAACAGTACTGATCGTCACAGATTAAAAAAAGTATTGGAAGGGATTGATCTAGATTCTGGGATGGCATTAATTATTCGAACTGCAGGAAGTAAAAGAACAAAAGTTGAAATTAAAAGAGATTTTCAAAATCTTATTTCAATGTGGAATGATATAAAAGATAAAACAGTTCAATCTAAAGCTCCAAATTTGATTCATGACGAAGGTTCTATTATTAAGAGGGCTGTTCGTGATATGTATAATAGTGATGTAGAAGAAATTCTAGTTCAAGGAGGAATCGCTTTTAAAACTTGTAAAAATTACATGAAATCTTTAATGCCAAGTCATACCAAAAAAATTCAAGAATATACTGACAGTAATGTACTTCTTTTTCAAAAATTTGGAATTGATTCTCAACTTTCAGATATTTTTAAACCAATAGTCAATTTAAAATCTGGAGGTTATCTTGTTATCAACCATACAGAGGCACTTGTTGCAGTTGATGTTAATTCAGGAAAAGCTACTAAAGAAAGATCTATTGAAAAAACTGCTTTTCAAACAAATTTAGAAGCATCTCAAGAATTTGCAAGACAAGCAAGATTAAGAGATTTATCTGGTTTAGTTGTAATCGATTTCATTGATATGGAAGATTATAAAAATCGAAACATTATAGAACGAAAGTTAAAAGAGGCTTTCAAAAAAGATAGAGCAAGAATCCAAATAGGTGAAATTAGTTCCTTTGGTCTTTTAGAATTATCTAGACAGAGACTAAGGCTCTCTGTATCAGAAACTACTACAGACGTATGTAATTTTTGTGGGGGTGTAGGAAGAATCCAATCTTTCGAGGTTAACTCTATGCAAATATTAAGAGAGGCAGAAGAGAAATTAATTAATAATCCACAAAGTGAAATTATCATATCTATTACATCTAATCTTGCCACATATATTCTAAATAGTAAAAAACAAAATGTTACAGACATAGAGAACAGACATAAAGTTAAAATCATATTTAATATAGATAATAATTTGGCTATATCAGAATATGATATTAACGATAATGAAAACAAAAAAGTTGAAGAATTTAAATTTGAAAATCAACAAAAAGATAAACTATCTAGACGAAAAAGAAATCAGAAGAAAACCCGAGAAAAGGATGATACAAATGCTAGTAATTTAATTTCTTCTAAACAAAATGATGAAGATGTTATGACCCCTAAAAAAACAAATAAAGGAAAGAAAAAGGCTTCAGTCTCAAAAAATAATAAAGTCCAATCATTGAATCAAATACATGAAGAAGATAAAATTACAGAAAAAACTTCAGTAGACGATGTTTCAACAGAGATTAAAGAAGTAGATAATGAAAAAAATGTAAAAAAGAAAGTCATAAGAAAAAAAAGTATAAGAAAAATTCAATCTTCAGCAAAAATTGACGTTGTTGATTTAGATGCCCAAAAAAATAGTTCTAAACCAAAAAAAACAGGTTGGTGGAATAATTAGATATACTTCTTTAAAATTATTTTTTTTAACATTCATCTCTTGTTATTTCATAGTATTTCCTGTCAAAGCTAAAAATAACAATAATGTATCAATAATAAGAGATGCTGAAATTGAATTTTTTTTAGAACAAATAATTAATAATTTTACTACTAGCGAACAAACTAAGAACTTATCAATAAAACCAATTATTGTTTTCAATGAATCTATTAATGCTTTTGTAACTGGAAATAACAAGATATATATTCATTCTGGTTTATTAGAAAATTTAGATTCTTTTGAAGAATTAGAAGGTATAATAGCTCACGAGCTTGGCCATTTAGTACTTGGTCATGTTGAAAGCAGAAAAATAATGCACGATTTCAATTCAAAAATCACAAATGCTGGAATCTTTGCACTTATAGGATTATCGTTAAGTGGAATGAATAATAATATAGAAGGTGCAATAATTGCAGGTAATGATTTTTATTATAAAAATCAATTTAGATACAATAGAACGCAGGAATTAGAAGCAGATATTTTTTCAATAAAAGCATTAAATAGATTAAAAAAAAGTTCACTTGGTTTAAATGATTTTTTTAAAAAAATTAAACGCCGTAATCAGCTTTTTTTAAACAAAAACAACTATTATAATTCTCATCCAAACCCAGAAAATAGACTTGATATAATTAATAGCATGTCACGGGTTAAAAAAACAAATCTAACTAAAGTTATTTCATATAAAAATATTGAATTAGATTTACAAAAATTGAAAATAAAATTGTTAGCTTATACAAAAAACAAAAATCAGTTAAATTTGATTAAAAAAAATCTAAAAAAAAATGATCCCTTTTTTTCAGCAATTAATTTCTATTGCAAAAATGATCTCGAAAAATCTATTAAATATACAAAAGTTTATCAACAACAAAATACTCGTAACCCTTTTGCATATGAAATGTTGGGTAGTTTAAATTTTTTAAATGGAAATTATATTGAAGCAGTTAAAAATTTTACCGAAAGTTTAAAAAAAAATGATGAACTTAAAATTGTTCCTTCACCAATCCTAAAATTTTCAATAGCTAATGCTTTGATAAAAATAGATAATAAGGACTCATTGAGAAAAGCATTAACCATTTTGGAACAACTTATACCAATTAAAAATAAATCCATTAGGTTGTGGAGATTAATTGGGGTCACGTCCCATAAACTTAAAATGAAATCTATAAGTATGGTTGCACAAGCTGAAGAAAAGATATTAAAAAAACAATACAAAAAAGCAAAAAAAATTGCATCAAAGGCTTTACAAGATAATAATATAAAATCTTTGTATAAAATAAGAGCTTTAGATATTATAAATTTAAATTAAAGGCTTACTATGAATATCAGATTTTATATATTTTTTTCATTACTTCTCTCAATAACTGTATTTAATTATTCTTTTGCTCACGAACTAAATGAAAAAAAAATTAACTCACTTATAAAAAAATACATTGTTGATAATCCAAAACTTATAGAAGATACTTTAAAGAAATTAAATCAAGATAGATCTGTTAAAAATTTTAAATCTGCTCTTAATGATCTAAAAGAAATACCTAACCCAAAGTTAATAAACAAAAAAGCAAATATAACTATATATGAATTTTTTGATTATAATTGTGGTTATTGCAAATCAGTTATGAATAGTGTTTTTAATCTTCATAAAAAAGATAAAAAAATTAACATAGTTTTCGTTGAATACCCAATTCTTTCAAAAAGTTCTCTAACGGCAGCCATATCAAGCTTAGCTGCACAAAATCAAGCTAAGTATTTTGAATTTCATGCTAAACTTATGTCTCATACTGGTAAAATTGATGATGAATTAATTTTTTCAATTGCAAAAGAATTAAAAATTGATATTGAACAGTTAAAAAAAGATTATTCAAATCAAAAATTAATGATAATTATTAATAAGAATAGAGAAATAGCCAGTAGACTAAATATAAGAGGAACACCAGCTTTCATTATTGGTAATACAATATACCCTGGCGCAATGAGTGAAAAAGATATAGAAAAAGCAATAGAAATAGAAAGAAAAAAATAAATTAAATTTTTTGGAGATATTTTTGAAAAGCAAAATAAACATTATTAATGGCCCTAATCTTAATAAATTAGGTATAAGAGAGCCCGATAAATATGGGACTTTAAGCCTTAAAGAATTAGAAAAAATTTGTAGTGAAACATGTATTGATTTAGGATTTGATTTTACTTTTTTTCAATCAAATGTTGAAGGTGAAATTGTAGATTCAATTCATAATGCAATTGACGAAAACAGCGACGCTATAATTATTAATGCTGCAGCTTATACACATACATCTATAGCTATATTTGATGCTCTACAAATGTTCCAAGGTATTATAATAGAAGTGCATATTACAAATATTCATTCTAGAGAAAGTTTTAGACACAACTCATTTATTTCTAAAGTAGCTCATGGAGTAATTGCTGGATTTGGGGTAGAATCTTATGTAATGGGTATTAATTTTTTAAAAAGCAAACTAAAAATCAAGAAGGTCTAAAATGAAAGAACACTCAAATAAAGATCTAGAATTAATACGTAAACTTTCTCAGCTAATGTCTGAAGAAAAAATATTAAATTTAAAGTATGAAAAGTCCGGACTAAAATTATCTATAGACAAATCAAACAAAAATGAAAATTTTAACTTCATTGAATCCAGCGACATTACAACAACAAAAGCAACTAATGATCAAAATTCTAAAACCCAAACTAATTTAGATTCAACTCACCCCGGTGCTCTAAAAGCACCTATGGTTGGAACAGCATATTCATCGCCTGAACCTGGTAAACCTCCTTTTGTTGGACTAGGTGATGTTGTGAAAAAAAATCAACCACTTGTAATTATTGAAGCAATGAAAGTAATGAATACTATAAATGCTCCAAAAAGTGGTAAAGTTGTATTTATTGGTTTTGAAGATGGGCAACCAGTAGAATTTGAACAATTACTTATAATAATTGAATAATATGTTTTCTAAAATATTAATTGCTAATAGAGGTGACATAGCTCTAAGAATATTACGAGCATGTAAAGAATTAGAAATTAAAACTGTAGCAGTACATTCTACTGCAGATAATGAGGCTATGCATGTAAGACTGGCTGACGAAAGTGTGTGTATAGGTCCTGCTCATTCTTCAAAATCATATCTCAACATCCCAGCCATTATAACAGCTGCTCAACTAGTTGGCGCCGATGCAATTCATCCTGGAGTTGGGTTTCTATCTGAAAATTCATCCTTTGCTGAAATAGTTAAAGCTCATGATATAAAGTTTATCGGCCCCAAAATCAAACATTTAAAAGACATGGGTGACAAAATCAAAGCAAAAGAAATTGCAAAAAAAATTGGATTACCTCTTGTTCCAGGTTCTAAAGGAGTAGTAAAGGATATTCAAAATGCAAAAAAAGAAATACAAAGAATTGGATTACCGATTCTAATCAAAGCTTCTGCAGGTGGTGGTGGCAAGGGAATGAAAATAGTCCAAAACATCGATGAAATTGAAACAGCATTCACATCTGCAAAAAATGAAGCTAGAGCTGCTTTTGGAAATGATGAAGTATATATAGAAAAATATTTATCAAACCCAAGACATATTGAAGTTCAAATTATTGGTGATACATTTGGTAACGTTTTTCATTTAGGTGAAAGAGAATGCTCTATACAAAGAAATCACCAAAAGCTAATAGAGGAAGCACCTTCGCCAGCTTTAACAAAAGATGAAAGAGAGTATATCTGTAATTTATCAGCAAATGCTGCTAGAGATATGCAATACGAAAGCCTAGGCACAATTGAATTTTTATACGAAGATGGAAAATTTTATTTTATTGAAATGAATACTAGACTTCAAGTTGAACACCCAATAACTGAAGCTATCACAGGGATAGATATTGTAAAAGAACAGATAAAGATAGCAGCAAATCATAAGCTTGAATGGAAGCAAAAAGATATTAAATTTTTTGGGCATGCTATTGAATGTAGAATTAATGCTGAAGATCCTAAAACATTTATGCCCTCTCCTGGAAAAATCAATCAATTTCATAGTGCAGGGGGGCTAGGTATTCGAATAGATTCTGGAATTTATTCTGGGTACAATATTCCGCCCTATTATGATAGTCTTATTGCTAAATTAATTGCACATGGCAATAATAGGAAAGATTGTATATTAAAGTTAAAACAAGCTATTAAAGAGATGGTTATTGAACCAATTCCTTCTACACTAGAGTTGCACGAAAATCTTTTAGAAAATCCTGATATAATTAATGGAAATTTTGATATCAAATGGTTAGAGCAAACTTATCTTAATGGAAAATGAGTTTGATAAAACTTTAAATTTTGAATTTATAATTCAAATTTACAAGCTTGGTATCTTCCCAATGGCTAAAGATAGGCATGATAAAAAAGTATACTTTATAAACCCAAAAAAAAGAGCTTTAATGCCTATTCGAGAATTTCATGTACCTAAATCATTTAAAAGATTTTTAAAAAAGAAACCATTTTTTGTAACAATTAATTCAAACTTTAGAGAAATTATAAATAAATGTGCTACTGAAAATAGATCCGAAACATGGATTAACAAAATTATAGAAGATAAATTTAACGAACTACATGAACTTGGTATTGCGCACTCTATTGAATGTTGGAAAAATAATGAAATCGTTGGAGGAATTTATGGTATTTCAATAGGTGGTTGTTTTTTTGCTGAATCTATGTTTAGTAAAGTTAGTAACGCAAGTAAATTTGCTTTGATTAACTTAGTTGCAAGATTACACTATTTAAATTACTCAATCCTAGATATTCAATTTATAAATCAACACTTAAGGCAATTTGGAGCTTATGAGGTTAGCCAAAATATATTCAAAAAAAAATTAGCTATGTGTATTGATAAAAAAATTAACTTTCAATCCCTTAGTGTTGAAGATGAAGACTTATTTGAAAATGTTTTAAACTTTTTGCAAGATATTAATGAAACATCATAGACTGGATGTTCTATAGCATTCAACGCTGGACTTGAAGCAAATATCCAACCTTCAAAAATTGATGTTTTATTAACTATATTTAACTGTTTTTCAGATTGATCCAACACTTTTAGGAATGCAATTGATTCTGGTTTATCTAGAGGTTTAGAATACACACATTTTTCAAGACTTATATCTAAAACT
>NZIY01000081.1 GCA_002691795.1 SAR116 cluster bacterium | reverse complement strand
TTCAAACTATGGTGCTAAGTTAGTTATGGGTGCTGCTTCTGTGATTGTTGCACGTGGTGAATCAACAATCGGTGCTGGTGCAAGTCAGACAGATGATCGTGAAGCTAATGGTATATCTGTAAGCTACGCTTTGGGTGGCGGCGTTAAAATTGGCGCTAGTACCATGGAAGCTACAGACAGCAAAGATAAGACAGCTGCTGGTGTAGAAGAAAAGTACACTGCTAATGCTGCAGAAGTATCTTATACTATTGCACCTGGCTTAAGTGCTAAGTTTACTTACGTTGATTTTGATTATAAAGCTGGTGGTGAAGCCGCTTCAGCTGATGACTCAGGATCAATATCACAAGTTACTATTTCTGCTTCATTCTAAGCAACTAGTTAAAACTTTAAAAAAGGGGGTAACTTCGGTTACCCCTTTTTTATTTTACATTTAAGAATTTAAGATTATATTGTTTAAACATGAAGTTAATTTATATAACGTTTATCTCAATTTTCTTTTTTTCTTGTGCTTCAAATAATGAAATAGCTACTGAAAAACCCGAACCTGGTCTTTTTAGTAAAGACCAAAAAAAAGGAATTTCAATAACAGATTTTTTAAATAGAGATCAAATGGAAGATAGCTCTTTCTATGTTAACTCTTTTCTATGGAGAGCAAGCTTAGATGTATTATCAATAGGCCCTTTTCAATCTACTGATGCGTTTGGTGGAATAATTATTACTGAATGGTTTAAAAAAGATAATAAGGAAATCAAGTTAACTGCACTCATAAAATCTAGAGAACTCAGATCTGAAGGAATTAACGTAAAAGTATTCATTAAAAATAATAAAAGTGAAATTTTTGAAGATTTAAACCTTGCCACAAAAATTGAAAATTTAATCCTCACAAAAGCCAGAAGTCTTAGAATTCAAAACCAACTTAAATAATTTTAGGATTTATAGTGACGCAGTATAGTCCATCAAAAATAGAAAAAAAATGGCAACAATTTTGGGAGAAATACCAAATATTTTCCTCACAAAATGACCATAATCTAAAGAAGTATTATGTACTTGAAATGTTCCCATACCCATCTGGTGATATACACATGGGGCATGTTAGAAATTATACCTTAGGCGATCTTATTGCAAGATATAAAAGAGCAAATGGATTTAATGTTTTACATCCTATGGGATGGGATGCCTTTGGCCTACCAGCAGAAAATGCAGCAATTTCAAATAACGTCCACCCTAAATCCTGGACCAAAAAAAATATTACAAATATGAAATTTCAGTTAAAAAAAATGGGTCTTTCTTATGATTGGAATAAAGAACTTTCAACATGTGAACCAGATTATTTTAAGCATGAACAAAAAATATTTATAAAATTTTTTCAAAATGATTTGGCTTATCAAAAAGAAACAATAGTGAATTGGGATCCTGTTGAACAAACTGTTCTTGCTAATGAACAAGTAATTGATGGCAGAGGTTGGCGTTCTGATGCTTTAATTGAAAAAAAACGAATGAATGGATGGTTCCTTAAAATTACGGACTTTGCTGAAGAATTGTTAAAAGATATTAATACACTAAAAGACTGGCCTGAAAAGGTTAAATTGATGCAAAAAAATTGGATTGGTAAGAGTTATGGCGCTCATATTGAATTTAAAATCAACAATTTAAAAGATAGAATAAAAGTATTTTCAACTAGGCCTGATACATTATTTGGGGCAAGTTTTCTTGCATTATCTCCTGAGCATCCTTTAGTTTCAAAAATAAAGAAAATTTATCCTAAAGTTGAAACTGAAGTAAATAAAAATATCAAAAACAATGTTAATCAGGATAATTTAGACAAAATTGAAAAAATTGGAGTAAAAATCCCTCTAACTGCATCACACCCTTTTATTAAAGACAAAAGAATTCCTATCTTTATCGCAAATTTTGTTTTATCAGATTATGGAACAGGTGCAGTTTTTGGATGTCCAGCTCACGATCAAAGAGATTTCGATTTTGCAAAAAAATATAATCTTGAAATTATTGAAGTGGTTTCAAAAAATAAAGATATAAAACAAATTAATAGTTTAGACAAAGCTTATATTGAAGATGGATATTTAGTTAATTCAGATTTTTTAAATGGTCTTACTGTAAATGAGGCAATTAAAGTCTCTATAAAAAAACTTGAAGAGCTAAAATTAGGTTCTAAAAGTATTAATTATAAATTAAAAGATTGGGGGGTATCTAGACAGAGATATTGGGGTTGTCCCATACCAATAATACATTGTAAATCTTGTGGCATACAGACTGTTCCAGAAAAAGATTTACCCGTTGAACTTCCTGACAATATTGATCTTAATAAGTCTGGTAATCCATTATCACATCAAGCTGATTGGATAAATGTAAAATGCCCAAAATGTTTAGGAGATGCTAAAAGAGAAACTGACACTTTTGATACTTTTTTTGAGTCAAGTTGGTACTTTGCTCGATTTACAGATCCTAACTACAAAGATGAAATAAATAATGAATTAGCGGATTATTGGTTGCCTGTAGATCAATATATTGGTGGTATTGAACATGCAGTATTACATTTGCTATATTCAAGGTTTTTTATAAAAGCAATGAATAAATGTAAGTTAATTAATCTAAATGAACCCTTTAAATCCCTACAAACACAAGGCATGGTATGTCATCAAACATATAAAGATGAAAATGATAATTGGATTTTTCCAAAAGACATAAAGAGGATTAATGAACAGTTTTTTACTATTGATGAAAATAAAATTGTTTCTGTAGGCAGAATAGAAAAAATGAGTAAATCAAAAAAAAATGTTATTGATCCTAATTCTATAATTAATAAATTTGGTTCAGATACTGCCAGATTCTTTATATTATCAGATTCTCCACCTCAAAGAGATATGGAGTGGACTGATGAAGGAGTTGAGGGCGCATCAAAATTTTTAAATAAAGTTTGGAACTTAATCAATGAAGATGATTATTCAATTATACCTTTTAAGAAAGTTGAACATTCTGATGAAGACGATTTTAAAATTTTTAGTTCAACATATAAAACAATCAAAAATGTAACACAAGCTATCGATGATTTTCATTTTAACATAGCAATAGCAGGTATAAGAAGTTTTTTTAATGATTTAAGTTCATATGAAGTGAGCAATGAAAAAGAAAAGATCATTAAAAAATTTTGTATTTCAAATTTTTTAATATTATTAAATCCTATCTGTCCACATATTTGCGAAGAAGCTTGGGAGATATTAGGCAACAAAAAATCCATTTCCTTTTCATCATGGCCTCAAATTAATCAAGAATATTTAAATGATAATTTTATGATTATTCCTATTCAGATAAATGGTAAAAGAAGGGGTGAAATTAAAGTTTCTAAAACTCTGAGCAATAAAGAAATTGAAAAGTTAGCATTAACTCAAAATAATATTGTAAAATTCTTAGTTAAATCGCCAAAAAAAATTATTTATATTCCTAAGAAAATAATTAATATTGTATTATGAAAATTATATTAAATCTTTTTATTCTTCTTTTTGTTTTTAATTGTAGTAATTTAAAAAATGTCACAGAAAAAAGTGTGCCTTATGTAAGTTTAAATGTAATCAATGAAAGATATTCATTAATTTTAAAACATAATTTTGATAAAAACTTTACAAAATTTAATGACAAATTAGATAAATTTAGAGTTGATTCTAAAATTACATTCACAAAACAAGATACACTTTCTCATAATGGTTCTAATAATTTATCGATATTAAGCGGGGAAGTTACTTTTAAGATTTATAATACTTCAAAGTCTATATTAATTAAATCGGGAAAAATTGATAGTTCTGTAAACATTGGTAATGTATCTTCTTTTTATGGAATTGATGAAAATCTTAATTTTACAAAAGAAAGACTAACACAATATCTAGCATCTAAATTGTATAAAAGAATCATGCTAAGCATTCAATAAAGTGAATATTAACCCCCTAGATAACAAATTTTTTTTAAATCCAATCGATGATAAATACAAATTTTTTTATGTTTTTGGAAATAATCATGGCTTAATTGACATTTGCTTTTCAAAATTAAAAAAAAATCTTAATGTCGATTTATCAAATCCATTTTTATCAAATTTTTTTGATGAAAATAGATTATTGAATGATAGTTCATTGTTTTTAGACGAATTAAAGACAATATCCATATTTGATGATACAAAAACATTAATTATTGATATTAGACATTGTGAAAATAAAAAGACAATTTCTGATATCTTTATTGATTTAGATTATATTAATATTGAAAAAATAAAGATTATATTTGTAAGCTATATTTTTAAAAAAAGTGATGATTTATCAAAAAAAATAAGTCAAATGGCTAATGCATTAACTTTTGCTTGTTATGAAGAATCAGATAACGACTTAAAAAAGCAGGTTCAAAGGTTTTTTAAAGAAAAAAATATCAAACTGAGCGATATTGAAATTAATAAAATTATAGATAGATTATCCAAGGATTCCAAAATTAATCAAAATACATTTGATAAACTGAATTTAACTATCTACGATAGTAATATCCAATTTAATGAGATTTTAAACTTAATTGAAGATAATAATGATAAAACTGTTTTTGAGTTGATAAATACAATTTTAATCGGAAATTATTCTGAATCTATCCAATTATTAAAAAAATATGAATTACTAAACTTAAATAGTTCTTCTATTTTGTATCCTCTCAAATCTAAATTATTATTGATTAGAAAATGCATATATTTAAGAAAAGATGGATTAAAAGATTTTGAGATAGTGAATAACAAATCTTTAAATATTTTTTTTAAAGAAAAAGATTTAATTATAAAAATGCTTCGTTTCTGGTCANTAAATAAAATTGAGTTAACACTCAATTATNTATTTAATANTGAAATAAAATGTAAGTCTAATAAAGNTAANGAATATCTTTTTTTGAATCACCTTTTTTTATTTATTTATTTTAAAATCAANAATTAATCTTTTTTNAACTTTTCAATTATNAACTCTAATTGTTCTAGATTTTTAAAATTAATAATTATTGTGCCTTTTTGAGTTTGGTCATTATAAACAATTTTTGTGTTAAGACCAATTTTAGTTGAGATATCTTTTTCAACATCAATATATTTTATTAAATTAGAACTTATGTTTGACTTTTTCTTCNACTTTAAAATATTTTCTACTTCTCTAACTGATAATTCTTTTTTAATTATATCATTAGCAATCTGGATTGGATTTTCAGTGTTTATTAGTGCTCTAGCATGACCAATTGTTATTTTTNCATCAATGATGTAAATCTTAATTTGTTCTGGTAGTGATAATAATCTTAAAAAATTAGTGATGTAAGGTCTAGATTTACTAAAAATTTTAGCAACTTGATCTTGAGTATATTTATACTTATCTATTAGATCTTTATAACCATTTGCTTCTTCAATAGGGTTTAGATCAGATCTTTCTAGGTTTTCAAGTAGTGATATTTCAACAATTTTTTCAGATGATAAATCGTTTCTNATAATAATTGGAATTTCATGAAGTTTTGCTAATTGAGCCGCTCTCCAGCGCCTTTCTCCAGCAACAATTTTATAATTATTATTTTTAGACTTATCTAAAATTACTATTACAGGCTGGAATATACCATTTTGTTTTATTGATTCTGAAAGGCTATTTAATTCTTTTTCTTTAAAACTTTTTCTTACCTGCCAAGGTCCAGGTGATAAATAATCAATAGGTACAATTTTTATATCTTTTCTTACGTTTGTGCTCGTTAAATTCTCAATATTTACATCTTCACCTAACAAGCTTGACAATCCTCTTCCTAAAGGTTTTTTTGATGTAGTTTTACTCATTTGATTTAACCTCCTGGTTAATAATCTCTGCAGCAAGGGACGCNTAGGCTTGAGATCCTGGACATGAAATATCATACATTAATATTGGTAAACCATGACTAGGTGCTTCCGAAATTTTTACATTTCTAGGTATAACTGTTTTATAAACCTTATCTTTAAAAAAGTTTTTAACATCACTTGCAACCATCTCTGATATCTTGTTTCTCTTATCGTACATTGTTAAAACAATTCCTTGAAGGCTTAATAATTGATTATAATTGTTTTTAATATGTTTAACTGTATCCATTAGTTGAGTTAAACCCTCTAGTGCATAAAATTCAACCTGAAGAGGCACTAACAAGTTTTTAGCTGCTACTAAAGCATTCAGCGTTAAAAGACCTAAAGAAGGAGGGCAGTCAATTAAAATATAATCGTATTTTACGGTCAATTTTTCGATTTCTTTTTTTAATCTTAACTCTCTATTTTCTAAATTTACAAATTCTTGTTCTACAGCAGCTAAATCTATTGAGGTAGGCACAATTAATAAATTTGGTATTTGAGTTTTTTGAATGGTGTTATTAATGGATACATCTCCACTAATAACATTATAAAAACTATTTTTTAAGTTAGCTTTATCAAAACCTAAACCAGTACTNGCATTTCCTTGTGGATCAGAGTCTATTATTAAAACTTTTTTATTACATGCTGCCATTGCTGTTGCCAAGTTCACCACTGTTGTCGTTTTCCCTACGCCACCTTTTTGATTTGCCACAGCAATAACTTTTGAATTTAATAATGNCATAAATTTTCTTTATTATACATTAATATTTTACTTTCCGCACTTGTAATGGATGAATAAAAAGAAAAATTTATTTTCCACTTATCAGGAATATCTTTTAGTTCTTCAAAATAATTTTTTCCTTTTAAAAACAATAAGTTAGGTAAATTTTTAATTGCTTCTTCCTCTGTATTTATTTCGTTAGATTTAAGCATATAATCAATTGAAAGTGAAATTAGATTTTTAGTTGATGTCAAAGCTCTAGAAACAATTAAAGAAGATTGTAAAAACTCAAGATCTTCGATTCTTGAATTAATTATTTCAAAATTACTATTAGTCTCTTTTTTTAAGTTTTTTAAAAATGAACATTTTTTCTTATTCGATTCAATTAAAATTATGTTAGGTAAACCAAACATAGATAAGACAGCTCCTGGAAATCCAGCCCCTGATCCAAAATCTAATATATTACCNTTTATTTTGTTACAAAACTTATATAATTGTGCAGAATCTATAAAGTGTCGATTTTCTGCTTCAATTAAAGAGTTGTTACTCACCAAATTCATTTTTTTTTGCCATGAATGTAACAGTTCAGAATATATGATTAATTTGTCTAATGTTTCACATGAAACATCTATGCATTTCTTTAAATTATTAAAATTTATTTGCATTATGCTGTTTTATGAAGTTGTTTTTTTAAAAAACTTAATAATAAAAAAACAGCGGAAGAAGTAAAACCAGGTATAAGTGAAGCTTGCCTAATCGTTTGAGGCTTATTTGCATTAAGAATGTCTATTGACTCATTTGATAATCCTTTGATTTTCGTAAAATCTAACCCATCAGGTATAACAGTTTGTTGCTCCAATTCAAATTGTCTGATGTCATTGAGTTGCCTTTTTATATAAATTTCATACTTAATATCAATTTCAATCTGATTTATGTGGTCTAGTGAATATGATTTGTTGGGTACNAAATTTTTAATCACCTTTTCTAAACTAAGTTTATTGCCGGTTATCAAATTCTGAATAGACGGAATGTTACCATTTTTTAAAGGAAGAGCGCCCAAAATTTTTAATTTTGTCTTATTGATCTTTAAATTGAAAACTAAATTTCTTAATTCTTCAATAGTCTTTTTTTTGATTGACCAAACTTCTTTTCTTTTTTCACTAATTAGGCCGAACTTGATACCTTTTTCTGTTAAGCGTTGGTCAGCATTGTCTGATCTTAGCAATAATCGATATTCTGCTCTAGAAGTAAACATCCTATAAGGTTCAGGGGCACCTCGTGTTACTAAATCATCAATCATTACGCCAATGTAACTTTCAGTTCTTTTTAAGATAAAATTTTCTTTTAAATTTTTAGCTTTTAGAGCGCTATTAACCCCAGCAACTAATCCTTGAGCCGCTGCTTCCTCATAACCAGTCGTTCCATTAATTTGACCAGCAAAAAATAAATTTTTTATTTTTTTTGACTCCAAAGTATATTTTAAAGACCTAGGATCAATATAGTCATATTCAACAGCATANCCATATTCTTGAATTTCTACTTTTTCCAGACCTGGGATTGTCCTAATAAATTTTTCTTGAATATTTTTNGGTAAACTGGTTGATATACCATTAGGATATACTAATTCACTACATAAACCCTCAGGTTCTAAAAATATTTGATGTGATGCTTTTTCTCTAAACCTATTTATTTTATCCTCAATGCTAGGACAATANCTCGGTCCAAAACCTTTTATTGAGCCTGAAAAAACAGGTGAAAGTTTTAAATTTTCTTCAATAATAGCATGTGTTTTATTANTAGTTCTAGTTATTCCNCACTGAATTTGTGGCACTTCNATTTTAGAAGTTAAATATGAAAATGGAATGGGGTTGTCATCAGCGGACTGCATTTCAACTAAATTCCANTTAATTGAATTTTTTTTTAATCGTGGAGGTGTCCCTGTTTTTAAGCGTCCAACTTTAAATTTAAGATTTCTAATTGTTTTTGAGAGTTTTGAGGATGATTTGTCTCCTATTCTGCCAGCTTTAAAAGTTTCATTACCAATAAAAATTTTTCCCCCTAAAAAGGTCCCCGTTGTTATGATTAACGAGTGACAAAATATATTTAAATTATTTTCTAATGAAACACCTAAAATTTTGTTATTTTCAACTATCAGATCGTCTACAAAGCCCTCTTTAACAGTAATGTTGTTTTGAGATNAAAGAAGTTTTTGCACCTGTTTTTTATATAAACTTCTATCGGCTTGNGATCGAGGGCCATGAACAGCAGGGCCTTTCGATTTATTTAACATTCTAAACTGAATGCCCGCACCATCTATAGCTCTTCCCATCACTCCATCTAACGCATCAATTTCTCTTACTAAATGGCCCTTTCCAAGACCTCCAATTGCTGGATTACAGGACATCTCTCCAATCTGATCTTTTTTTAAAGTTATAAGTAAAATTTTGCATCCAAGCCTTGAAATAGCACTAGCAGCTTCTATCCCAGCATGCCCGCCNCCAACTACTATTACATCAAATTTTTCTTCCATTTCATTTTCCTATACAAAACTTACTAAAGATTTCATCTAATATTTCTTCATTGTCAATGATTGAAGTTATATTACTTATACACTTTGACGCAAGTCTTAATTCTTCAGCTATAAGCTCAGTTTCATTAACAATACATAATTTTNTTATTCTTTTAAGCGCTTTCAACGCTTTTTTTGCATATAAGGTTTGTCTNTCAGATGTAATAAGAGAAGTNTCTGGNGGTTCAAGATTANTTAAATANGTNTNAATTGTTTTTAATANCTTGTTTATCCCAATATTTTTTTTTGATGAAATTTTTATTTCAGACNTATCTTTATTTGTTATNTTAAGGTCTACNTTAGTTCTTACATTAATAACTGNCGTTTTATTATCAATCCAAAAATTTANATTTGGCTCTTTAAANTAAAATTCTCCATCATCNCTNAAATTTAAAATTAAATTACTNTTTTTAATGGTNTTAAGAGCTAAATTAATGCCTTTTTTTTCAATCTTNTTTTTGGTTTTTCTAAGACCTGCTGTATCGTGAAANGTTACAGGCAANCCTTGTAGATTAATTTTTTGTTGAATTACATCTCTTGTTGTACCTGGCGTGTCACTTACAATTGANGCTTCCAACTTGGTTATTGTATTCATTAAGCTACTCTTTCCAACATTTGGCTTACCAACAATGACTACAGAAAAACCNTCTCTTATATATGTAGAAAATAGTGCATTNTTTACAGCCATNTCAATTTTTTTTGAGACTTCNATAAGTTGTTTCNAAAATAAATCATTTATTTCTTCTGGAATATCTTCATCAGAAAAGTCGAGTAGAGACTCTATTAATGATGCTAAACTCACAATTTCNTTTCGCCACTGATTAATCTCCCTACTTAATGAACCACTTAGTTGTGCTTGGGCTTGATCAAGTTGTTTTTCTGTTTGTGCATTTATTATATCATTAATACTTTCAGCTTGAGTTAAGTCCAAATTTCCTGATAAAACCGCCCTTTTTGTAAACTCTCCTGCTGTTGCTTGTCTGAAGCCGTCATGAGAAGATAAAGTATCGTATATTAATCTTTCTATAATTATACTTCCATGAGTATAAATTTCGTATGTATCTTCNCCTGTGAAGCTACTANTCTTTGGCAACCAAATAACNGGAGCATAATCAATTACTTTATTATTAAAACTTAATTTTCTTAGTGAAAAGGTCCTTGCTTCCGGCTTCTTAAAACCAAATATTCTAGGAATTTTACAGGCTTTTTCCCCAGATATTCTGATAATTTTTATTGCTGATGAGAACGGCGACGATGAAGCAAAGATAGTATCATAAACATTCTGTTTCACGTGAAACCATTTTATTTGTTCATTGCTCTGAAAAAATCTTCGTTTGATTTACTTTGTTTTAGTTTATCTACTAAAAATTCCATTGCATCAACTGCGCCCATTTGCATTAATATTCTTCTTAAAACCCACATTTTGGACAATGTGTCTTTATCAACCAATAATTCTTCTTTTCTTGTGCCTGACTTCGTTACATCTATAGAAGGGAAAACTCTTTTGTCAGATAATTTTCTATCTAAAATTACTTCGCTGTTTCCTGTTCCTTTAAATTCTTCAAAGATTACTTCGTCCATTCTCGATCCTGTTTCTACTAATGCTGTTGCTATGATAGAAAGGGAGCCTCCTTCTTCAATGTTACGTGCCGCTCCAAAAAATCTTTTAGGCCTTTGAAGTGCGTTTGCGTCCACTCCGCCTGTTAATACTTTGCCACTTGAAGGAATTACCGTGTTNTAGGCTCTAGCTAATCTTGTTATNGAATCTAAAAGTATCACCACATCTCTTTTATGTTCTACAAGCCTTTTTGCCTTTTCTATNACCATTTCTGTTACTTGCACATGNCTCGTNGCTGGTTCATCAAATGTAGANCTTATNACTTCTCCTTTCACNGATCTTTGCATATCTGTNACTTCTTCTGGTCGTTCGTCAATCAATAANACTAACAAATATATTTCNGGATGATTTGTTGTNATNGCCTTTGCTATCGATTGNANCATCATTGTTTTTCCNGTNCNTGGNGGNGCAACAATNANACTTCTTTGTCCTTTNCCNACNGGNGANATTAAATCTATAATNCTNGGNGTNAGNTCTTTATTATCTGGGTTAAATTCTGTTTCAAANCTAATTTTTTCTTCAGGATAAAGAGGTGTAAGATTATCAAAATTTATTCTTTGNCTNACACTNTCTGGTGATTCNAANTTTATTGTCTCAATTTTTANTAAAGCAAANTACCTTTCCCCTTCTTTNGGTGACCTTATTTCTCCTTCAACNGTATCTCCAGTCCTTAATCCAAATTTTCTAACTTGACTAGGTGANACATATATATCATCNGGTCCNGNTANNTAATTNGANTCTGGTGATCTTAAAAAACCAAANCCNTCTGCTAAAACTTCTAANACACCTTCNCCNTAAATTGCNANTTCATTATCTGCAAGTTTNTTCAAACANGCAAACATCATATCTTGNTTTCTTAANTTNCTTGCATTATCTATNTCTAAACTTTCNGCATAAGAAAGTAAGTCTGANGGNTTTTTTGCTTTTAATTCNTTTAGGTGCATCTTTTTATCGATATNATTATTGTGAGGATTCAATNTTTACCCTAAATTCGGTTTAAGTACAACAAGTAAAATTATTATTATCATTAATANTGTAGGNANNTCGTTTAANACTTTATAAAACTTAGAAGTATTGATATTNTCTTTNTTTTTAAATTTNATATAAAATAAAATTAAAANATAATGATANATTATTAATAAACAAATACANANAANCTTTAATAAAAAATAATTTTCATAAATTAACATATTATTTTCNTATATTAAGATAGCCCCAAANAGAAGAACTTAATANNAAAGACGGTAATGAAATTANATAGATTAGTCTTTTTTCCATTAACAAAAATATTTCATATGTTTTAGTNTCTCTTCAANACTTGNGAATGATAAACAAATAGTCTAGGNAAGTATAATAANGAAACCATCCAAGCAATAATCGATATTATNTGAAATGCTTTAATATATAAATAATACATTACTTTTTATACTCATTTATAAGATTTATTACATATTGAACGTTNTCNATTTTNGTTTCTGGTGTTAAACCATGACCAACATTAAATATATGNAACTTATCTTTAGATAAATTAAGAATTCTANNAACTTCACTTTCTATNGATNNAAGATTATCACATGATAATAAAGCTGGNTCTAAATTNCCCTGAGTGATNATTTTTGGNTTAATGTTTTTAAAAACCCATTCTAGACTTGTCTTCCAATCAATAGATACAATATCTACTAAAGATTCATAACTATACTCAATTAACCTTTCTCCAGACTTGAACGGTAATCCAATTATAGGACAATTAATGTTTTTTTTTCTTAAATTTGAAACAATGCGATTAATAGGTAAAATTCCATATTTTCTCCAAAAATAATCCGGTATCATACTTGACCATGTGTCAAAGATCATTAAAACATTAGCTCCAGATTTATATTGAAACTCCAATAAGTTTGCACACTCTTTAGTTAACTTGTTAATTAATTTTTGAAATAATACTTTATCATTCCATGCAAAACGTCTTGTTTTGTGAAAATCTTTTGAGCTTTTACCTTCAATCATATAACATGCAAGTGTCCAGGGTGCACCACAAAAACCTATTAAATCCTTTTCATCAGGAATTTTTCCCCTTATTATATTTATTGCTTCCTTTATAGGATCTAAAGAGTTAAAATTGACTTTTTTTTTCAAAAAATTGTCATTTATAATTAAATCTTCTAAGACAGGTCCAATATTTTTTCTGAATTCAACTTTTTGTCCTAAACAATGGGGCAAAATTAATATGTCAGAGAAGAGTATAGCAGCATCTAAATCATAATATTTTAATGGAAGTAACGTAGCATCGACTATAGAATCTTTATTAAAACAAAAATCAATAAAAGTACTATTTTTGTTTCTTATACCATAATATTCTGGAATATGTCTTCCAGCTTGTCTTAAGAACCATTTAGGGATTATTTTTTTATCTCTATTATTTATTAACTTATTAATCATATATATATTTTAAAAAAATGTAGTAGTAGAAATGATAATATTGTTTAAAACATTATATAAGAATTTATCAACAATCTAAACAAATATAAACACTTGTTTTAAATAAAAAAATTATTCAATATTAAATGTGTTGATAAATTATTAACTAATAAAAAAATAAATAAAATGTTAATACTTTTATCTTAAAAAAAAATAAAAATTTTATTCACATGTTATTATGTTCAAAATAGGTATTACAGGTTCAATCGGGACAGGAAAAACAACAATAGCAAAAGCTTTTACAATGTTAAAGTTACCATTGTTTGATGCTGATTATGAAGTAAAAAATTTACTGAATGAAAAGAAAATTATAAATAAAATTAAAAAGGTATGGCCGGATACCGTAGAATACAATTCAATTAATAAAAAAAAGCTTAAAAAATATATTTTCCTAAAAGATTTAGAAAGAACGAAATTAGAAAACATTATTCATCCTGCTCTTAACATAAAAAAAACTTTTTTTAACAAAAAAAATAAAAAAAAATTATTGGTTGTTTATGATATCCCATTAATATATGAAACGAAATCCCAAAAATTGTATGACCTAATTATTTTAGCTAATTGTAGTGAAAAAAACCAAAAAGAAAGAGTTTTAAGAAGAGACAAAATAGATGAAAAGCTGTTTAAGAAAATTAAAAACTCTCAGTTTAGCTTTAAAAAAAAAAATGGAATTTAATCCAAAATTAATAAACACTGACAAGTCAAGAATAATTGTATATATGGAAGTAATGATTTTTGTTTTACAGTTATTAATAAAGTTAAAAATAAAAAATGTCACACGAAAGAAAATTAATCTTAGATACTGAAACTACTGGTTTAAATTATAATGAAGACAAAATCATTGAAATAGGAATAGTAGAACTAATCGATAATGTTCTTACTTCAAACTTTTTTCACGTATATATAAATCCACAACGAACAATCAGTTCATCTGCACAAAAAGTTCATGGTTTAACTAACCAATTCTTAGAGAATAAACCTATATTTT
>NZIY01000080.1 GCA_002691795.1 SAR116 cluster bacterium | reverse complement strand
ATTTGATTAGGATGACCCGCTTTTAGAGAAAAACTTTTTCCTCTGCAGTGAAGTAAAATTCCAGTTTTAGGTACTGTAATTGAACTGCCAAACTGATCAAATAAAGAGTTTATAAATGAGATAATCATGCCATTTTTATCTTTTACAGTTAAATAAACTGTATCTTTATGCTCTGGGAAATCAGAAATTTTAATTTCACTTGCATGATTTAAATTAATTTTATTAGCATAGTTTTTAATTACATTTTCTTCTATCAAATTCATTAAATCTAGTTTTTGATAATCCGGATCTCCAAGAAACTGATCTCTTAAAGAGTAAGCTATTTTTACTGCTTCAACATAAATGTGATAATACTCTGATTTTAATAAATTTTTTAAATCAAATTGTTTTAATAGTTCTAAAATAAAAAAAACCACTACTCCTTGGCCATTCGGAGGAGCCTCATAAATCGTAAATTTATTATAATCAAACTTTATTGGACGTTCCCAAACTGGTTTATATTTTGAAAAATCTTCGACTGAGTGAAGTCCTCCAAGATCATTTAACGTATTTAAAATATTATCTGCAACAAATCCTTGGTAAAACCCGTCTTTTCCTTCTTCAGAAATTATTTTTAATGTATTTACTAAATCATAGTTTTTAAAATTATCTAAATGTTTGTAAGCCGAATGACCTTTAGTAAAAATACTTTTTGTTTCATTATTTACTAGTAGTTTATTTTCATTGTTTTTCCAATCTTGAGATACTCTTTCGTTAATTAAAACTCCATCCTTAACCACATCAATGGCAATATCGAAAATCTCTTTCCATTTGTAAGCCCCAAAATTATCATGAAGTTCTTTCCATCCAGCTATTGCGCCTGGTATTGTAACGGCATGTGGTGATAATGAATCAATATTTTTAATTTTATTATCTAAAAAATAATTCAGATTGTAGTTTTTACCAGTGTAACCTGATGCATTTAATACTGTAATATCTTTTGTCTTTCCTGATTTCGATATTAATGCAAAACAATCTCCACCTATTCCAGTCATATGTGGTTCCACAAAACATAAAACAATTGACATAGCTATAGCAGCATCTGCAGCATTTGCTCCATCTTTCAACATATCTATACCTAGTTGACTTGCTAATGGATGTGAAGTAGCTACTATTCCATTTTTTGAGATTGCATGAGATTTACTTGGAGAAGTAAAGTTTCTAAATTTTAATTTTGGAAATATACTCATTTTAAAAATATAACAGTTCCTTGATTATTTTATCAAATCAAATTAATTTCTAGTTATTAATGGATAGTAAAGTTTTAATCATTGGAGCAGGNCACGCAGGAATAGAAACTGCATCAAGCTTAAGAAATTTAGGATTTTCTGGAACAATTAAAATTTTNGATCAAGAAAATACATTTCCCTATCAAAAACCACCTCTTTCAAAATCATNNATCAANTCAGTTGACATGAAAGAAGCTCTNCTTAGGAGTAAAGANTGGTATATNAATAATAAAATTGATTTAAAAATGAATACANATATCAAATTNATAAATGNANATAANAAANCATTNNTNGANGANAAAGATAATATTTATGAATATNATAAATTGGTAATTGCAACAGGATCTGTNAATAATCTTTTAGGAATAGAAANTAAAGAGTATCAAAGAGGTAATTTTTNTTCTTTAAGAAANCTANTNGACTCAAAAAGAATAAGAAAAAAAATCTCTGAAGTTAATACTATTACTATTNTTGGTGCAGGTTTTATTGGANTAGAAATTGCCTCAACTGCAATTCAATTAAAAAAAAANGTNACNATAATTGAAAATAGTAANAATATAATGGGCAGATCTATTTCAAAANATTTATCAAATTGGCTTGTNGATCGTTATTCAAAAGCTGGNATAAANTTCATATTTAATAAATCTTTTAAATCTTTTAAAAATGATAAATACTCAAATACTGAAATTGTTTTGTCTGATNATNCTAAAATAAATNCTGAAATGNTNCTTATATCAGTAGGNTCCAAACCAAATGATTCATTGTTTAAAAATATNAAAGTAAATGAATTTAATAAAATTAAAGTTAATTCATTTTTAGAAACTAATGTTAATGATATTTATGCAATCGGAGACTGTTGTTTTTTTGATTACTTTTCAAAAGAAATTAGACTAGAATCAATACAAAATGCAACAGATCAAGCAAAAATAGTTGCAAAAAATATTCTTGATATGAAAGAAGAATATAATTTTGTNCCATGGTTTTGGTCNGATCAACTAAATATAAAATTACAAATNGTAGGACTTGTAGATTTAAATTCNAATATNGAAATAAAAGTANTAGGNTCTCAAGAAAATTCTAAATTTTCTAATTTTATTTTTGATAATGATCANTTAAAAGCAGTTGAAAGTATNAATAGTCCAGGNCATCACTTAATTATGAAAAACAATTGGGAAAAGANAAACTTTCTTACAAAAGATAANTTTTCAGAAGATTTAGATCTTAAAANCTTTTTTAANNCTTTANTNTAAAAGTTTTTTTATATTTTTTGCTGCCTGCCTGATTCTNTGCTCGTTTTCTACAAGNCCAATTCTAACAAAGCCTTCTCCATATTCTCCAAAAGCTATTCCTGGAGCAACTGCTACACTGGCCTTAAGCATTAANTCTTTAGAAAAGANCAATGATCCTTTNTTCTGNTATTTTTTTGGAATAGGAGCCCAAGCAAACATACTTGCTTCTGGTTTTGGAATTTCCCACCCGCTTCTTGACATTGATCTNATCAAAGTNTCTCTTCTTGTNTTGTATNTGTTNCTNATATCTTCAACACANTCTTGAGGACCATTTAAAGCAGTTGCGGCTGCNACTTGAACTGGNGTAAAAGCACCATAATCAAGATAAGATTTAATTTTAGTTAAAGCAGCAATAAGATTTTTATTTCCNACAGCAAANCCAATTCTCCAACCTGCCATAGCATACGTTTTAGACATAGAAGTAAATTCNACACAAATTTTCTTAGAGTTTTTNACTTGCAAAATAGAAGGNGGNGGATTNTTACCAAAATAAATNTCTGCATACGCTAAGTCAGATAAAATAAAAGTATTATGTTTTAAACCTATTTTCACAACTTCTTCATAGAAACTCAAATCNACNATCTGNGCAGTTGGATTNGAAGGGAANGATACAATAACAGCTTTTGGAGATGGAACNGAATGTCTNATNCCTCNATCNAGTTTTTCTAAAAACAATTCTTGATTNAATTGTCCATCTTCCATTGCNTGCAAATGCCNTAATGCTGCTCCAGCNATAATAAATCCATAAGGATGAATAGGATATGACGGATTGGGGGATAAAATTATATCTCCTGGAGATGTTATTGCTTGAGCAAGATTAGCCAACCCTTCTTTAGATCCTAATGTAACAACAACTTCTTTATCTGGATCTAATTTAACACCAAATCTTCTTTCATAATAAGCNACTTGNGCTTTTCTTAGCCCTGGTATTCCTCTNCTTGTTGAATATCNTCCTGTTCCNGGTTTATCAACTGTTTCNNGGAGTTTTTCACGTATATGTTTTGGTGTAGGCATATCTGGATTNCCCATCCCAAAATCAATAATATCTTTTCCTTGATGCCTTAACTTTGCTTTTAAATCGTTAACNTCTTGAAAGACATAATTTGGAAGTCTATTTATACGTTCAAACTCTGACATAATCTTTAATATCACATAAAATAAATTTTATTTTTACNGGTAGTTTATTATTTTTTTTACACCTTTACTGTATATAATACCTTTACTGTATATAATAAAGTATAATGAAAATGATAGCAAAAATTCTATTTGGTATTTTAGGTATATTANTTGTATTTCTAATAGTATGGTTTGGNATGCCAAATGTTCAAAACATTTTCAAAGAGGTTAAAATTATTTCTGTTACTGTAAAATTAGATAACAAATGTACACTTGATGATGATACATTTGTAGTAGCTGTACCAGGAACTGATATCATAGTTCCGTTTAGAAATAAAATAGCAAGACTAAGATTGAAATCAGATAGAAAAATTCAACTTATAGCAAATCCAAAATATACTGCAATTAAATATGACGGNATGTTTGAAGATGTAAAAAAAAATGTTGTTCTAGANGCAGATTGTACAACCTCNCCTAGACTTAAGGGAATATTTAAATCAATGAAAGATCAATTTAAAAACTAAAAGGAGAAANAATTGTCTAATCTACCTAATGACCCACTTTTAAATATAAGTATAAANNCTTTTGCCAAAAAATTAANAAGTGGTGATATTACTTCTGAACAAGTCGTTAAGTCCTATTTACATAGAATANANGCTTTNAATGATAAACTTCATGCTTTTATTTTTATTGATGAAAANAAAGCAATTGATAATGCNATAGCTATAGATAAGTTAATAANTTCAGGNGTTGATCTAGGTCCCCTAATGGGATTNCCAGTAGCAATCAAGGATATATGTTCTGTTAATGGCATGCCAACAACNAATGGNTCTATAGTTGAATCAGATGACCTTACNGGAAANGAAGGTAAACTTGTTAAAAGACTTAAAGAATTAGGTTGTGTTATAATAGGTAAAACTCATACTGTTGAATTTGCCCTTGGAGCAACTGGGCTNAACAAACATAGAGGNACACCTTGGAACCCATGGGATTTNAAAACACATAGAATNCCTGGTGGNTCAAGCAGTGGNTCTGCAGTTGCANTTGCTTCTGGATTAGNACCATTTGCAATTGGAACTGATACAGGAGGNTCAGTNAGAATACCAGCATCNTTAACTGGNATAGCTGGTTTGAAAACAACGAAAGATGTATGGCCTACTGATGGNATNTTTCCACTTTCNCCTACACTTGANACACCGGGGCCACTTGCAAGATCATTTGAAGATATAAAAACTATATTTGAAACTTATGGATCTGGTTTGACTAAAAATTTAGATCCAATAAGCATTGGTACTCTTAAATTAGGAAAGTTAGGAAAGCCTTTTACTGATGATCTTGACGCAGAGGTTCATTTTGCCTTTGAAAAAATTTGTGANNAATTAANAGAAAAAGGTGCTAAGTTAATTGAAGTTGATGTGCCCGAAGCTTCTGAAAGGGTNAATCTTTTTCCACCTATTGTGGGATCTGAAATTGTATNTGCCTTTGGAGAAAAAAGGTTTTTAAATAATTGCGATAATATGGATCCAGTTACAGCTAAAAGAGCTAAAGTTGGATTAGATGTAAAATCAATAGATTATTTAAANCTNAAAAATAGATTAAAAGAATTAGAAATAATGGCCTCAANTTTTTTCAAAGATTATGATGCTNTGATTTCTCCAACTACAGTAATGAGAGCTATGAAAGTTAAAGATTGTGAAACAGATGGGGANNTNCATGATAGAAGTTTGCTTTCTTCTGCCAACACTCAACCAGGTAACTTATTTAATTTATGTGGTATAAGCTATCCTATTCAAAGATTTTGTAATGATTACAAGAGTGATACTTGCTTACCTGTAGGTCTTCAAGTTTTATGTGCAAACGGAAATGACAGTAAGGCTATAGAGATAGGAATAGCTCTTGAAAAAGAATTTGGGTACATGGAATTTCCTAATTTAGATGAATATTAATTTATTTAACTTGAAAAAAATTAAAACTCTATTAAGTATTGCTTAAATCTGAACTTCCATCGAGGTCACATTGAAATTATTAGAAGCAAAAAATTTATTTAAATCATTTGGTCATATTAATGCTGTTTCAGATATTAGCATTTCACTAAATGTTGGTGAGGTTATCGGCTTTCTAGGCCCAAACGGCGCTGGTAAATCAACAACAATGAAAATGCTCACTGGATTTCTNGAAACTGATTCTGGATCAATTGAAATTAAAAAACTTGATNTNTCAAAAGATNCAATNAANGCAAAATCTATTATTGGCTATCTACCAGANGGTGCNCCATCCTANTCNGATATGACTGTTAAGTCATTTTTATATTTTGTTGGTAGAATGAGAGGTTTAAAAGATGAAATTCTTGAAAAAAGATTAGAAATAATGCTTAATGATATAAATCTTACTGAGGTTCAAAATCAAATAATTGAAACACTCTCAAAAGGATACAAAAGAAGAGTAGGAATTGCACAAGCTCTAATCCACGATCCTGATATCTTAATATTAGATGAACCAACAGATGGATTAGACCCTAATCAAAAATTTGAAATGAGAAAATTAATTAAATCAATTTCAAAAAATAAAGGAATNATTATTTCAACTCATATTCTTGAAGAAGTTGAGGCNGTATGTTCTAGGACTNTAATAATTTCTTCAGGAAAAGTACTCTTAAATAAAGANACAAAAGANCTCTTAAAGAATAAAAAAGAAAATTTAGATTCAATATTCAGAAAAATCACAAAATAGGNAAATTATGAAACTTTATATTGAAAAATTAATAATCATTTTCAACAGAGAATTTACTGGCTATTTTAGAACACCTTTAGCTTCAATCTTTCTTCTTGTATTTCTTGCACTATCAGCAGGAATGACCTTTTTTATGGGACAATTTTTTCAAAGAGGACAAGCAGATTTAAATTCTTTTTTTGTATGGCATCCATGGCTTTTTTTAATACTTATGCCTGCCATTGGAATGAGATTGTGGGCAGAAGAAAGAAAGTCTGGGACTATTGAGTTATTAATGACATTACCAGTAACTAACTCCCAGTTAGTACTTGGTAAATTTTTAGCCAGTTGGTTTTTTACACTATTAGCTATNGTNATGACANTTCCAATNTGGATAACTGTAAATTATTTAGGTGAACCTGANAATGGTGTTATTTTTATTTCATACNTAGGAAGTTGGTTGATGGCAGGATGTTTTTTNTCCTTAACATCTTGTCTTTCCATGTTNACAAAAAANCAAGTAATAGCCTTTATTGTTTCAACAATCAGTTGTTTTATTATGGTTATGGCTGGNTTTGGACTTGTNTTGGCTAGNGTTAGATCTTGGGCACCTTTATGGTTAACTGAGGTTATCCAATCTTTTTCTTTTTTGTCTCATTTTAAAAGAATTCAATATGGGGTTTTAGACTTAACAACTTTTATCTTTTTTATTTCTATGATTATGATTTGTATATCTGTGAATATCTTTTTAGTTCAATTAAAAAAAGCTGATTAATATGAAAAATTCAAAAAATAATATCTTAAAATTATCTATATTTTTATCAATCATTTGCTTTTTTAGTTTAAATATATTTTCTAATAATACTTTTAATAGAATTAGTTTAGATGCTACACAAAATAGCCTATACACAATAAGTTCAGGCACAAAGAAATTTCTTCAAAATATTGATGAGTCGATCCACTTAAGGTTATTCATGTCTAGTAAACTTGTAGAAATAGCTCCTCAATTATCTACTTACGCTAACAGAGTCGAATCTTTACTTTATTCATATGCAAACATCTCTAACGGAAAAATTACTCTAGAAATTATCGATCCTAAACCATTTTCTGGCCAAGAAGACAGAGCAGTAGGGATGGGTATTAGTCCTTTTGGAGGATCAAATAATAATGACCCAATGTATTTTGGACTAGCAGCTACAAATTCAACAACNGGTCAAAAAAATATTAATGTTTTCTCACCTGAAAGGGAGCCTTTTTTAGAATATGACTTAACGAGATTGATCGCAGAACTAGCACAAACAAAAAAGCCAAAAATTAGTATAATTGATAATCTTGGTTTAGAAGCTAATTCAAGAATAGGAAAACCTGAACAGCAAGTTTTAACACAAATGAAATCACTATTTGATGTAGAATTTGTTAAGGACAATGTTTCAGAACTTCCAGAAAACACAAAAGTTTTAATGCTTGTTAATCCCAAATATTACCCTGATGAAACTTTATTTATGATTGAACAGTGGGTGTTAAAAGGTGGTTCAACATTAATTTTTTTAGATCCTTATGCTGAAACAGAAGTAAGTATTAATCCCGGAATGCCAGCTTTGAATCCTCGTTCTGATTTAAAAAAATTGTTAGATACGTGGGGAATTAACTTTAATAACAAAAAATCTATCGCTGATAAAAAATATGCTCTTAGAACTGTTAGAAATATTAAAGGTCGAGAAGTTGAAGTTTCAAACTATCCTTGGATACAAGTAACTGATGAGGGCCTTAATCAGAATGATGGAGTACTCGCCCAATTATCTAATATAATATTTACAAACGCCGGTGGTTTAAACCCTAAAGATGGAATAAAATTTGATCCACTAATTACATCTAGTGAATTATCTGGTTTAGTTGATTCAGACAAAGCAGGTGATTCAAAATCTGATCCTAGAGATTTAATAAAAGATTTAAAAATTGATAATAAGAAAATTATAATATCTGGTTGGTTAAGAGATAATCTAAATTCAGCATTCCCAAAAGGAGTTAAAAAGAAAACCGGACTTAAAAAATCATCTCAAATGTCTAATATTCTTATAGTAAGTGATGCGGATATGTTAATGGATAGGAATTGGCTAACAAAACAAAATTTACTTGGACAGGAAATTGTTTCTGCTTTTGCAAATAATGGTGATTTTGTATTAAATGTAGTTGAAAACATGATTGGAGGATCATTTTTATCCGAGATAAGAGGTAAAGGAATTTCTTGGAAACCATTTACTAAAATCGTTGAACTAGAGAAATCTGCTGAAGAAAAATTTTTAAGTAAGGAAAGAGAATTAGTATCCAAACTTGAAAAAATGGAAAACAAGATTCAAAGTCTTACAAAGAAAAATAATAATGAAAGTGATGTAATTTCTCCTGAAACAATTAAAGCAATAGATGGGTTTAAATCTGAAATGATGACTACAAGAGCTGAACTTAGAAATGTTAAATTTCAGTTGAGAAGTGATGTTGATAATTTAAAAACAAAAATTATGTTCATTAATATAGGTTTGATACCGATTTTAATTGCTGGATTGGCACTTATTATTGCTATCAGAAGACCTAAACCAAAGAAGATAATACATTAAAATTTAAGGAATTATTTTTTATGAAAAGCACTTTTACTAAACTATTAATTGTAACTGCAATTTTCTTTGCATTAGCATCCTATTCTGTATTAGAAAACAAGGATTCAAATCTATTTTCAGAACGAGGTAATACTTTTATTGAAAATCTTCCGTCTAAATTAAATGATATACAAAAAATAAAAATTACAGGCAGAGACCTAGATATGGAATTAATTAATAAAAATAATTCATTTAGTGAAATGTCTGGCTATCCTTTAAAAACAGGTGTTTGGGAAAGTTTCATAACAAGTTTATCTTTATTAAGCATCGAAGAAAAGAAAACAAATAATCCTGAAAGACATAATGAATTAAATTTAGTCGCAATTGATAAATTTAAAGAAAATGACGATGAGAACGAGCCTGCAACAAAAATAACTTTTTTTACTAAAGATCAAAAGGTATTTAAATCTATTTTATTAGGTAAAATCGATAATACTGTTGGAGGAATAAGCGGTGGTCAATTTGCACGTTATGATAAAGATAATCAAGCATATTTGTTAAAAGGGGCATTGAGAATGCCCTCAGGAAAATCTGATTGGTTCAACAGTTTATTACTTAAATTAGATCAAGATAAACTTTCTTTAATCTCTGTTAAGAGAGAAAAAATTATTTTTGAAATTGAATCAAAAGATAAAAAATTATTGTTAAAGAATAATCCAGATTTAAAAATTGATGAAGAAAAACTTAAACAAGTAGCTGAGGTAATTGACGCTTTTTATTTTTACGATGTTAGAAAAGTAAATAAGATTAGAAAAAACAACAACAATATTATATCTTATAAATTTAAAGATGGTCTTATTTTAAAATTAAAATTCATAGAAAAATCAAAAAACTCAAAAGAATCTTGGATTGAGATAACTGCTCAATCTAATAATCCTGAAACTATAAATGAGGCAAAAGATTTAAATGAAAAGACCAAGGGTTATCAATTTTTAGCAAACATAAATACTTCTGTAATCTTTAATTGGAATATTAAAGATTTAATCAAAAAATAATTAATATGATCTTTGCATACCTAGAACATGTTCTGAAAGATATGACAATATTAAATTGGTTGATATTGGTGCAACTTGATATAGTCTAGCTTCTCTAAATTTTCTTTCTACATCATACTCTTCAGCAAAACCAAAACCACCATGAGTTTGAACACAAGCTTCCGCAGCGGCCCAAGATGCATCAGCAGCTAAAAGTTTTGATGTGTTAGCTTCTTCTCCTATTGGTTTACCATCATCGTATAATTTTGCAGCATGGTATACCATTAATTCTGCAGCTCTCATTTGTGCATAAGCTCTAGCTATTGGAAATTGTATCCCTTGATTTTGACCTATTGACCTTCCAAATATTTGTCTATCATTTGCATATTGTGTTGATTTATTAGTAAACCACTTAGCATCACCAATACACTCGGCTGCAATAAGTATTCTTTCCGCATTCATACCAGACAAGATATATCTAAAACCCTTGTTTTCTTCTCCAATCAAATTATCAGTAGGTATTTTTAAATTATCAAAAAAAACTTCAGTTGTTGAATGGTTCATCAT
>NZIY01000079.1 GCA_002691795.1 SAR116 cluster bacterium | reverse complement strand
TTTTTCAAAATACAAAAAGTTTAATAAAACATTTGGCTTAAATAATATAGACTGCCTAGACATAGGTTGTGGGGGGGGATTATTATCTGAAAGGCTTGCAAGACTGGGTGCTAATGTTACGGGAATAGATCTTACTAAAACATCAATCGAGGTTGCAAAAGATCACGCAAAAAAATCTAATTTAAATATTAACTACTTACATACAAATATGACTTCTTTGATAAAAAAAGACTCAAAAAAATTTAAATTAATAATTGCCTCTGAAGTGATTGAGCACGTAGATGATAGAACTTTATTTTTTTCAGAGGTTTCAAAACTACTTGAGAATAAGGGAGTTTTGATCTTGACAACAATAAATAAAACAATTCAAAGCTTAATATTTGCAAAATTCTTAGCAGAAAACGTCTTAAAGATACTGCCAAAAGATATTCACGAATTCGACAAATTTGTTANTCCTAATACTTTAATTAATGAAGCTAAATCATCCAATATTTTTCTAACAGATAGTATTGGATTTAAACCAATAATCGGTTTTTCAGAAAAACTNANACCGATTATTAAATATTTTAGATATTCAAATAATAAAAATATTAATTACGGCATTTCTGGNATTAAGATTGTCTAATTATCATCTTGAACCCATGGGACACTGACAATATCGATATCTCTACTNTTNAGTTCTTTTATTTCCTTAGAATTTGCGTGTCCATAAATTGCTCTTTNTTTTGATTTTCCNGATTTAATATCTTTTGCTTCTCTTGCAAAGTTTTCTCCNACAAATTCTGCATTTTTTTGAATTTCTTTTTTGACATTTCGAAGTACTGTNAATACNTCNAAAGAACTANCTTTATTTTTATTATAATTATTTTCTTTAATTTCTTTTGATATTTTAGTTAANGTTTTTNGTTTAGAACTTTTAATTGANGGGGACATTAAATTTTTTTCTANATTTAAACTTCCACAATANGGACAAGATAACANACCAGCATTAATTTGATGTTCATACGACTTACTATTTTGAAACCANCCGTCAAAAGGTTCGTTGCTATTACAATTTTTTTCACAGCATTTTAGACTATATTTAATCATAATAAATAATTAATATTATAACTTTCCACAACAATGTTTAAATTTTTTTCCAGAACCACAAGGGCATAGTTGATTTCTAGACACTTTCCCAAAATCATTCTTTTTTGGTTTAGATGAAGGTGGCGTTTGTTCAGAATTTTCTTGACCTATTTCAACCTTTGACAATATAGAGGTTATCATAAAACTTATTTTTGATAACATTAGCTCAAAAAGCTGAAAAGCTTCTTTTTTATATTCATTCAATGGGTCTCTCTGACCATATGCTCTGAGACCAATTGATTGTCTTAATTGATCTAAATATAATAAATGATCTTTCCAACATTGATCCAACACTTGAAGTAAAATANTTTTTTCTGCTTCCCTGAAAATATCTTTTCCAATTTTAGAAACTTTATGCGCCATAAAAAGAGATGATTCATTTCCAATTCTTTCAATTATTTCTTTTTCTATTATTCCATCTTCTTTTACCCATTTTTCTGCAGGTATAATAATATTCAAATTTGTTTCNGCATCGNTTTTTAATTTTTTGTGATCCCACTCAGAGTAATAACTNTTTTCNGGAATNCTTTCGTTTACTATTTTTTGTATGACCTCAAATCTCATGTCTTTAATCATGTCATTAATGTTATCTGAANTCATAATTTCTTTTCTNTGTTCAAAAATAACTTTACGTTGATCNTTCATTACATCATCATATTTTAAAAGTTGTTTTCTTATTTCAAAATTATGAGCTTCAACTTTTCCTTGAGCTTTTTCTACAGCTTTGTTAATCCAAGGATGTATAATCGCCTCGCCTTTTTGGAGACCTAATTTATGAAGCATATTCTCTAATTTATCAGAACCAAATATTCTCATAAGATCATCTTGAAGAGATAACAAAAATTTAGATTTTCCTTGATCACCTTGTCTTCCTGTTCTTCCCCTTAGTTGATTATCAATCCTTCTGCTTTCATGTCTTTCAGTTCCAATTACAAAGAGCCCTCCAGCACTAAGTGCTAAGGCTTTTTTACTAGAAATATCTTTTTCTAAATCAATAATTTTTTTGTCATCTTGNNTTAAATTGGAAGTGATTTCTAACTNTTTTCTGATTTCAAAATTACCTCCAAGTTGNATATCTGTTCCTCTACCAGCCATATTTGTTGCAATTGTTACTGCTCCTGGCATACCTGCATAACCAATGATTTTTGCCTCTTGTTCATGAAATTTAGCATTTAAAACTTCATGTCTTATACCTTTTTGTCTAAGCATATTTGAAATTTGTTCAGATTTAGTAATAGATACAGTCCCTACTAAAACTGGCTGATTATTCTGTGATGATTTTTGAATTAAATCCAAAACAGCCTGGTCTCTTTCTTCATTTGTTTTGTAAATTTCATCATCTTCGTCAACTCTTGCTACATTTTCATTAGTTGGTATCTCAACAACCTCTAACCCATAAATTTCCGAGAATTCTCCTTCTTCAGTAACAGCAGTACCTGTCATACCTGATAGTTTTGGAAACATTCTAAAATAGTTTTGAAATGTAATACTTGCCAATGTTTGATTTTCAGGCTGAACATGCACTCCTTCTTTAGCCTCAATAGCTTGATGTTGACCGTCTCCAAACCTTCTGCCCTCCATAGCTCTTCCAGTAAACTCATCAATTATTAAAATTGAATTATTTTTTATCATATAATGGGTATTTTTTTTAAATAAGGTATGTGCTCTTAATGCTTGATTTATATGGTGAAGTAAGTTTACATTTTTGACATCATAAAGAGACCCATCTTCTATGAGCTTATTTTCAAGAAGTAATTCTTCAATCTTTAAAATTCCACTTTCAGTTAAATTACAAGTTCTTTGCTTTTCGTCTAACTCAAAATGGTTGCTGGATAATGAAGGAATAATTTTATCAATTTTTTTATATAAATCTGAAGAATCTTCTGCTTGCCCAGATATAATTAAAGGTGTTCTTGCCTCATCTATAAGTATTGAATCGACTTCATCAATTATGGCAAAATTAAAAGGTCTTTGAACCATTTCATCTATACCAAATTTCATATTATCCCTAAGATAATCAAATCCAAATTCATTATTAGTCCCATATGTAATATCACAATTATACGCAAGCTTTCTTTGCTCGTCCTCTTTTTCATGAGTTACACAACCTACAGAAATTTCTAAATATTTATAAATTTCACCCATCCATTCAGAATCTCGTTTGGCTAAATAATCATTCACAGTAACAACATGAACACCTTTTCCAGATAACGAATTAAGATAACTTGGAAGAGTAGACACTAAAGTTTTACCTTCTCCAGTTTTCATTTCTGCAATCTTTCCCTCATGAAGAACAATTCCACCAACTAATTGCACGTCAAAATGACGTTGTTTAAGTGTCCTCTTAGAAGCCTCTCTTACTACCGCAAATGCTTCTGGTAAAATTAAGTCCAATGGCTCTCCATTGTTAATTCTATTTTTGAAAGTTTTAGTTTTATCGATAAGTTTGGTTTTATTGAGTTTAGATGTTTCCTCTTCAAGATCATTAATTTTGTTAACAATAGGCTTTAGTTTGCTTATTTGCCTATCGTTAGAAGATCCAAAAATTACTTTTCCAATTTTAGAAAACATAGTTGTCCTTTACCATAATTTTATTTACTTATTACATTTAAATGGTATTTTTAAAATGAAAATCTATACATTTAATAATCTTTATCTATAAAATGACAAAAAAAAAAGAGCCAATTGATAAAATTAAACTAGATGGTTTAAATTTAAGAATATTTGAATCAGGTATAAAAAAAAAAAATACTGATTTATTATTAATAACATTTCCAAAATTTTCATCCGTTTCTGGAGTTTTTACAAAATCTAAAACACCAAGCTATGCTGTTATGGATTGTAGACATAAAATTAAATTGAAAAAAAAAAATATTAAATGTTTGTTAGTCAACTCTGGAAATGCAAATGCGTTTACTGGAATTAAAGGACAAATTTGTGTGAAAACAATTACAAAATTCCTCTCTAAAAAGTTTAAATGCAATCAAAATGAAATTTTCACTTCATCTACGGGCGTTATTGGCGAGGTTATGGATCCTTTAAAAATAACATCATGTATAAATGCTAACAAGCCTTTGTTCATTAATTCATTTAAAGAAGCTGCAAAATCTATTATGACAACTGATACATTTCCTAAATATACTTGTGCAAAAGTAAAATATAAACATTTTGAAGCAAATGTTGTTGGAATTGCAAAAGGTTCAGGGATGATTGCACCGAACATGGGTACTATGCTTGCATATATATTCACAGATATTAATATCTCGTCCAGTATACTTCAAAAAATTTTAATTAAAGAAAATGAAAAGACATTCAATTCAATTACTGTTGATAGTGATACCTCAACAAGTGATACATGTCTGTTAATCTCCACAAACAAACTCAAAAATAAAAAAATTGACAAATTTTCCGATAAAAATTTAATAGGTTTCAAAGAATGTATTTCAGACATCATGTTAGATCTTGCTAAAAAAATAGTAATAGACGGTGAAGGTGCAAAAAAAATCATAAAAATATGTGTTGAAAAAGCTAAATCTAATATTTCAGCTAAAAAAATTGCCTTTTCAATTGCAAACTCCCCTTTGGTTAAGACAGCAATAGCTGGAGAAGACGCGAACTGGGGTAGAGTTATTATGGCAATTGGCAAATCATTTGAAGAAGTAAAACAAGATAAGATTAAAATAAAATTTGGAAATCAACTTGTTACAGAAAAAGGTATGAAATGTTCAAATTATTCCGAAAAAATTCTTACTAATTATTTAAAAGGTAATGAAATTGAAATTTCAATTGATATTGGAATGGGTGATAAAACCTGGACGGTATACACATGTGATTTAACAGAAAAATATATTCGTATAAATGCAGATTACAGAAGTTAAAAATCAAATTGTTGCTACTATTGCATTGATTAATGATGAAAATAAAATACTTCTTGGAAAAAGACCTTTTGGCAAAACTTTTGAAAATTTATGGGAATTTCCTGGTGGTAAAGTAAAATCAAATGAGACAGCAGAGGAAGCCGTTATAAGAGAAGTAAAAGAAGAGATCAATATTGATATAAAAATGAATTGCCTTGCTCCTTTAACTTTTTCAACTTTTAATAGCAAAAAATACAATCTAGTAATTTTACTTTTCATTTCAAGAATTTGGGATTCAGAACCAAAACGTATATTTCATTCTGAATTAAAATGGGTCAAAGCAAGCGAACTTAATGATTATTCCATGCCTCCAGCGAATAAAAACTTAAAGTCTAGTATTCAAGATTTGTTAATATAATTATTTTTTCCAAGCGGTTATTGTTAATATTTCAAATGGAACTGAAAATCTTTTATCCATATTTTCATTAATTAAAAAATTATTTACCTCATTAAATAATGACTTCGGTGTAAAATGTTTTGATCTATGCAGAAGATTATTTGTTGCTCCCATGCCACGTAAATCATAAATCAATTTAAAGAGATTATCATATATAACTTCAATAGTTTCCGTTTCAACTATCACATTACTAAAACCTATATTTTTTAAATTGTTGCCAACTAATTTTATATCATACAAAGGATGAAAACGAAGGGAAATACCTCCATAAATTTTTTCTTCAACTTTTAAAAAGTACTCTTTAACATTTTCCATTGTTTTAGAACCAAAAATTGAAAATATGAAAATTCCATTTTTTTTTAGAGCTTTATAAATGTTAGAAAATATATTTTGAGAATTGTAAGTGCTATCAATGTATAAACATGAAAAAACTGCTGAGAGTATTTCATTTTTAAAAGGGAAATAATGCTCTGGAAATACTATATTTTGATTTGATTTATTATTGTTATTTAACACGTCAAAAGAACAATCTGCTATTATAAAAAACAAATTATTTTTATCTTTTTTATAAATTAATTCACCTAAACTAGTGTTTCCACCCAATTCAATAACAAAATCCATTTTGATTGGAAAACTTTCTATTTTTTTCAATATTTGTTTTTCACTTATGTTAATTAAAAAATCATAGTTTTTAATTCTTTCTGAAACTCTTGATCTTTTGATAGCCTTAGACTTATAGTCAATTTGAAACGAATTATTTTTCAATGGATTGCTTTAAATTAATATATATAATACATAGTATATGTTTTGATAAAATTTGTTAAATACTTTTATGAAAGTAGCCTGTCTCCAATATAAATCCGATCAATCAGAAGAAGAGACTCTTCGAAAAATTTTGCCTTTAATTGATAAAACAGCAAAAAAAAATGTTGATCTTATAACATTACCTGAATGCTCAACTTTTCTTAACAAAACTAGTTCAGAAACTTTTAAAAATGCTAAAGATGAAAAAAATAGTTTAACTCTTAAAATTATTAGAGAAAAAGCTAAAGAATTAGATATAAATATTTTGATTGGCTCTTTACAGACGCTTGATTTAAAAAAATCAATACAGAAAGTATTCAATAGGTCTTTTTTAATAAATAATAAAGGAAAAATCATTTGTAAATATGATAAAATTCATATGTTTGATGTAAAAATTTCTAAAACTAATACATATCAAGAGTCAAAAACATATGAGAGTGGAAATTCTGCTAAAATCGGAAAAATAAAAGTTAATGGGAAATATTATAAAATAGGTATGACAATATGTTATGATGTAAGGTTTCCATATCTGTTCAGAGACCTAGCTATTCATGGGGCCGATATAATAACAGTACCATCAGTTTTTATGAAAATTACTGGAGAAGCTCATTGGCACAGCTTGTTAAGAGCTCGAGCTATTGAAACAGGTTGTTTCATAGTTGCTCCTGCTCAATGTGGAAGTTACTTCGATCAAAGAGAATCATATGGCCACTCTCTAATTATATCACCTTGGGGCGAAATTCTCAGAGATGCAAAGACTAACAAAAGAATAATAATTAGTAGTATTAATAAAGATGAAATAAAAAACGCTAGATCCAAAATACCTTCTTTATATTTTGAAAAAAAATACGAAATTAATTAGAACTAGCTAAGTTTTAAATATTTATTTTCTTTTCTCAATTTTAATTCTTCCGGACTGAGTTTTAGTAAGTCATTTAATTTAGCTTCAATAATATCTCCTAAACAATTTAGAGAGTTTTTATAATCTCTATGAGCCCCTCCTAAAGGCTCCTCAACAACTTCATCTACTATGCCAAACTTTTTCATATCTTGAGCAGTTAATTTTAAAGCATTTGCAGCCTCATTAGCTTTGCTAGCATCTCTCCATAAAATTGATGCACAACCCTCTGGAGAAATTACAGAAAAAATCGAATGTTCAAACATTAATAGTACATTACCAGATGTTAATGCAATTGCACCACCAGAACCACCTTCGCCTAGAATTGTAGATATCGTGGGTGTCTCTAATTTCAAACTTATATCAATACATGAGGCAATTGCTTGAGCCTGACCTCGTTCTTCTGCGCCTCTACCAGGATAAGCACCAGCTGTATCGACAAAAGATAATATAGGTAACTTAAACCTATTTGCTAATTTCATTAACCTTATAGCTTTTCTGTAACCTTCTGGTCTAGCCATACCAAAGTTTTTTGAAATTCTGTCATTAGTATTTTTACCTTTATCAATACCAAGTAATAAAACTTTTTTGTCTCTGGAATATCCTAAACCTCCCGTAAGAGCTTCATCATTTGCAAATAACCTATCTCCGCTTAATGGAATGTAACCTGTGATCATATAATCAATTACATCTTGAAATTGAGGTCTGTCGGGATGTCTTGCAACTTGTACTTTTTGCCAGGGATCTAATGTTGAATAAGTATCAGTCAGTTCCTGAGCAACCTTTTTTTGAAGCCTACCAATTTCTTCAGCAATATTTAAATCAGAATTTGAAGAGATATGTTTTAAATCTTCTATTTTGCCCTCTAAATCAGCAATGTTTTTTTCAAAAGTTAAAAAATGTTTAAGCATTTTGTTTATCCCTAAGCTTTTTTATTTCTTTAATATCTTATTAAGTGGATGAATATTATTAACTAACCCTTTTAAACGATTTTGTCTTACATGTGTATATATTTCTGTAGTAGATATATCTGAATGTCCTAAAAGCTTTTGAATNGTCCTAAGATCAGCCCCTCTATTTAGCATATGAGTNGCAAATGAATGTCTTATTGCATGAGGAGTAAGTTTATCTAANTTAATNTTAGCTTTCNNAGCTAATACTTTTAAATCTTTATATACTTTTTGACGTGAAATAATATTTTTGTCTTNNANATATTCAAATAGATAAGAATCCTTATTTTTNTTATTTTTATACATAATNTTAATCCAATCTTTACATAAGTTTAAAGATGAAATATTAAATATTACAACTCTTTGTTTTTGNCCTTTACCCTTGATGTATANTTTATCTTTAATATTCTCAACTTGATTAATTTTTAAATTTAANAGTTCGCTTATTCGAAGACCAGTAGAATACAAAATTTCCAAAATTAATTGTAGTCTTAAATAAGACAAATTTTTTTTGGGGTCTTTNANATAAATCTTTTTAGATCGTTCAATCAAAGTTAAAATCTCTTTTTCTGATAAAAGTTTGGGTAAATTCTTACTNACTTTTTGAGTAGTTATANTCTTAAAAGGGTTAATNTCAATTGAGCTTGTTTCTTTTAAAAANTCATAAAAACTTTTAAAAACAGATAATTTTCTATTAATTGTAGAACTGGAAACTTNTTNATTTTTTAGATACTCTATGTATAATATTATATGTTTTTTTTGAAGATCAATATAATTAATTTTTAATCCATAAGACCATTCATAAAGTAATTTCAAATCTTTTTTATAAGCTATAATACTATTATTTGCTAAACCTTTATCTAAAACACTTGAAGAAATAAATGCTTCTATATTAGAATCAATAGTATTTTTAGCTTGATCAATTCTCATCATAAAATTTATAAGAATTAAAAAACTTAGTATATAAAAACTCTTGTCTCAAATCATTTCTTAGATTTATAAAATCAATATTTGTCAGGAAAATATCAATATCTTTAATGGTAGTTAGATTTAAAGTTTCTAATTTATTATTATCAATTAATTTTCCTATTAATAAAAATGATTTTAAATAATTTTCATTCTCAATGCTATTTCTAATCGCATTACTTATAACAAACTCCTCATAAGAGACATTTAGAGAAAATTTATCACTAGACTTTTGAAATGCTTTTAGATTTTTATTATAATATTTATCCCAATTTATCTTTGGAATTTCTAGGCCTAAATAATTTAAATAATTAATCATATTCCAAGCATTATGTTGTGCAATAAATTTAAATTCCAAAGTTTCCTCTTTATTCATCAACAAAATTTTAGATATGGGTTTCTCAATATATTTTTTGGGATTATTTATACTATCAATGTAATTGATTGTTTTTACTTGTGATTGAGATAAAGAACTAGATTTTAATGACTTTAGAAGAGGCAAATAAAGGTTAGAAGTTTTTCTAAAATTATAATGATCATTTTCATTATTTAGAATTTTTAAAATAAACTCAGCTTTTTCCGAATTATCACTAATTTTCATTGCGTGTAACCAAGCTTTAGCTCTATTCAATCCATTTGGATTTGATTTTATATTTTGTAAATATAAATTTTGATCGACTTTCTCATATGTAATATCTTGATAAGTTTTAATCAATGCCTCTCTGGTGATATCCTTTACTAATGTCATTTGATCAGTCAAAATTACCCTAGCTTCAGGTTCTAAATATATTAATTCAAGTAGTAGAGATTTATATTCGAAATCAAAATCTCTTATCATTTGATAATTTATAGGATACTGGGTTGTATCCAATAATACTAAGTTTATAGGACTTACCGACTTATCTTTAAAAGTATAATCATCTATCTTTTTTTCATTCAGAAATTTGTCGATTAGGGCTTGAAATGTATCATCAAGCAAATTTTGGGATGCCATTACATCAAAAACAAAGTTTGCTTCTGAGAAATTTTTTTGGAAAATAAGACATAATAAATGTGCTTTTTTCCAGAAGATACTATTATACTTATCTCTTGTATTTGAAACTTTTTGACAGGCTATTGTGTCATTTTTTTTTAAAAAATAATATACTATATACCACTTTTTCCATCTCTCCCACTTTTCACTATCAGGTAGTTGATCAATTATTTTTAAAAGATGATTATCTTGGCCGTTATAAGCAAGTCTTGATAATTTAATATTTAAAAATTCAACTATTTCATCCTTACTACCTTTTGGTGGTTCTGAAGTAGTAGCATAAATGTCATTTAATATCTTTTGATATACTCGACTTGAAGATCTTTTAGGCAATAAATTTAAAAGTTTAATAGCTTCATCAGCAGTAAAATCATTCCACAAATTGAGTCCAATTTTTTTGTTTACATTTGTTTTTATGCCAATTGAACCCAATGAAGGAGTGCCTAATTCACCAATAATCACAGATTTTATATTATTTGAATCATCATTATTCAAAGTCTTTNATTTTTGTTCGTTTTTATTTATTTTTTTTGGTTTTTGAATTTGATTTTCATCTTGTGTTANATCTATGTATGCTTCATTATTATTTTTTGTATCCTCTGCTANAATTACATTGGAAAAAAAGATGAAGTATAATAAAAATATAAATCTCATAAGGTTTATTTCTTGAAATCTAATATATTAATTTCTTTTNTTAANACTTTTTCAGGCACTGGAATATCCCAAGTATAGATAAAGATAAAAGTAGCAAATAAAAAAGATGATAATACTAGAATTAAAATTTTCATATTTATTCCTTATTCAAACATTATGGCAAGTTTTTGTCTTTAGAGACAATTATTTTTTAGNTAAATGTAAAAAAAATTTTAATCNTGCTTATATTGTGATAATTACAGGTAATGATAAATATTAAGAGTATCAATNTNGATATCATCACTTTAGTTGGAATGATGGGTTCAGGNAAAACNAATTGTGGAAAAATATTNNCAAAAAAACTAAATTTTATGTTTTTTGATATAGATAATATAATTGAGACTGAAGAAAATTTATTAATCNATGAAATTTTTGAAACATATGGNGAAAAGTATTTTCGGTCTATTGAAGAAAAAANAATTTTTGAATCNGTTGATAAATGCTTAAAACAAAATATACGAGCTATAATAAGTTTAGGTGGTGGAGGNTTCGAGAGTAAAAAAACAAGNAATTTTCTTCTTAANAANTCTAGAGTAATATGGTTAGATGCAAGTGTTGATNTTTTAATAGATAGGNTTGGAAAGGCAAAGAATAGGCCAATGATACAAGGTGAAATTAATAACACNATTAAAAAATTGTTAGATGAAAGAATNAAAAATTATCAGCAATCACATTTNAAGATTAATACAAATCATAGTTCATTTGANACTATTTGTGATAAAATTATCATAGGTATTTCATGACTTTGTATAAAAAAATCTTTATAACTGATAAGAAAAAGTCATTTAAATATTCAATCCTTATTGGAAATGATTTTATTAACCATTTAGAGAATTTTTATTTAAAAACTTTTAAAAATAAAAAAGTTTATGTTTTTTACGACGAATTTTTTGAACTTAACAAATTAGATAAAAAAATAATTATTAAATTAGAAGAAACTATAAAAANATTTACAGCTGANGTTTTTTTTTTCAAAGTTCGATCAAAAGATAAATATAAAAATCTAAATAATTTATCTAGTTTATTAAACTTTACACTATCTAAAGGTATAAATAGAGATTCACTAATTATTGCAATGGGTGGAGGAGTTACCGGAGATTTGGTAGGCTTTGCAAGCTCGATCTTGCTAAGAGGCGTTAAATGCATCCATATTCCAACAACGCTTCTTTCTCAAGTCGATAGTTCAGTAGGTGGTAAAACAGGGATAAATACTAAACAAGGAAAGAACCTTATAGGTGCCTTTTATCAACCTAATGGCGTTTTGATTGATATTAATTTTTTAACATCACTTCCAAAAAGGGAACTTTATGCTGGTTTTGCAGAAGTGATAAAATATTCTTTTATTTATGATAAAAGGTTTTTTTATTATTTAGAAAATAATATTGAAAACATAAAAAAATTAAAAACTCCATTTATAGAAAATGTTATTTTCAAATCATGTCAANTAAAATCAAAAATAGTNNGCTTGGATGAAAAAGAACAAAATGTAAGGGCTATACTAAATTTTGGACATACTTTTGCTCATGCATTAGAAAATTTATTAAATTANAACAGTACAAAGTTAATTCATGGTGAAGCTGTATCNATAGGAATGGCTTGTGCATTTAAATTAGGCGTTTACTTGAAAGTTTTTTCAAAAACGAAAGCTGAAAAATGCATTCAATTAATCTCAAAATTTAATCTACCGACATCTATAAAAGAAATTAATGGTGTAAATATAACTGCAANGAAATTAATTGATAAGTTTTATTTAGACAAAAAAGTTAAAGATGGAAAACTTACATTTATTCTTTGTAACGAAATTGGTAATGCAGTCATTAAAAATGATATTAATGTAAATGTACTACAAAGTTTTTTAAAAGAGATAATTAATGAATGAATTCATAATTTTTTTAATAATTATAGTATTTTTAATAATTTGTTCTGCCTTTTTCTCAAGTTCAGAAACTGCATTAACCGCAGTATCAGAAGCAAGAATAAATGAACTAGTTAACAAAGGTAATAAAAAAGCAAAATTAATTGAAAAAATTTTAAGAAATCGTGANAAAATGATNGGTACNATCTTAATTGGAAATAATTTTGTAAATATAATTGCATCAGTTTATGNAACCAGTTTTGCATTACATTTTTTTACAAATATACCTTTAATTTTAGTTACTATTATACTTACTGTAATCTTAGTGATTTTTGCTGAAATGATACCTAAAACCTACGCTCTTAAAAATGCAGATGAAATAGCAATTGCAGTTGCCCCTCTAATAAATGTCATAATAATTTTATTTACTCCTTTGACTTNTTTAACAGAGAAATTATCAAAAAGTATAACTGGACCAGATTANGCTAGTGAAGAAGCAAAAACTGAAGAATTAAAAGGAATGATAAGGTTACATGCTGGAAAAGAGACTCGAGCTATNGAAAGAGGTAAAATAATGTCGAGTATGATCGATATCGAAGATGTTACTATTGAAGAAGTTATGACACATAGAGGAATAGTAACAGTGATTGATATAAACTCATCTGCAAATAATATTTATAAAATTGTTGGTGAAAGCCCTTACACAAGAATACCAGTGTATTCAGGTACACAAGANAACATCATTGGAATATTNCACGCTAAAGAACTTTTTAGNTTTTTACAAAGGAANNAATTTCAAGACACTTCAAGCATTGATTTAAAAAGTATTTTAATTGACCCATATTTTGCTCCTGAGACAACTCCAATATTAGATCAGTTAGAAGTTTTTAGAGGTAGAAAAGAACATTTTGCTATAGTTGTAAATGAATATGGCGACTTGAGAGGCATTGTTACACTCGAGGATATTTTGGAAGAAATTGTAGGTGATATAGATGATGAAACTGACATAAATGTTGATGGTGTAAAGTCACAACAAGATGGTTCTTTAATTATTGACGGTTCAGTAACAATAAGAGATTTAAATCGATCACTTGCTTGGAATTTACCCGATGAAAATTATAATACAATTGCAGGTCTAGTTGTTTACGAAACAAAAACTATACCAGAGCCTGGACAAGAATTTAGATTTTTTGGAATTAAAATTAGAATTTTACAAAAAGATAAAAACTTTTTGTCAAAATTAAGGTTGTGGAAAGAGCAGGAAAATAATGCGTAATACTAAAAGAAGATTATTACATAATAGAAATATTGAATTAAAAGGATATGTTAGAGATGATGATCTTTTTGAATTAGAAGCAAAATTGATAGATACAAAAAATTATGAGTTTCATAATCATGAAAGGGGTCTCATAAAAATAAATGACCCAATACATCAAATGAAAATCAAGTTACTAGTTGACGGAGATTTGTTTATTATAGATGCAGAAGCAGAAACAATAAATAGTCCTTATTCAATTTGTAAAAATGCTAATGAAAATTTTAAAAAAATTATAGGATTGCAAATTAAATCTGGCTGGAAAAGAGAAGTCTCAAAATTAATAGGAGGAACAAATGGCTGTACTCATATTACAGAATTGTTATCCTCTTTAGCAACAGCTGCTTTTCAAACTATTTACCCTTATAAGTCAAAACAAAACAAAACAAATGACATTAAAAAAATTTCTCAAACCTCTAATGAAAAACCTTTACTTTTGAATACTTGTCATGCTTTCAATCCAAATAGTGAGGTTGTTAAGAGATTATGGCCTAAATGGTATAACTCTTAATCTTATTAATTTTCATTGATGGTCATTAACTTAAATGTAATTGAGTGCAAAGAACTTTCAAATTCGTCTCGTAAGAAATTGTTAACTAACCTATGCCTTTCTAATTTTGTTTTATTTTCAAAATCATTAGAAATAATAATTACTTCAAAATGCGTTTCTTCTCCTTCAATATGTTCAGCATGACCTCTATGTAATTCTGATACATCTTTAACTAAACATTTATGAACGTTCAAATTGTTATTAATTATATTAGTTATTTTTGCTTTTTTGCTCATTTATGTTATTTATATATTTTATTACTCAAATATCAAAATAGTTTATTACTGATCAAGATTTTAAAGAATTAAATATGAAAAAAATTTGTGAATTTTTAAATTGTAAAGAAGAGGGTATATATCCTGCACCAACATCAAGAGATGATATAAATAATTATAAATTTTATTGCATGAAACATATAAGAGAATTTAATAAATCTTGGAATTTTTTTGATGGTCTAACTGAAGAAGAATTTGAAAATGAAATCAGAAAATCTACAACATGGGATAGACCGTCTTGGAAATTTGGAACNCAAGGTGCTAAAAACAAATTAAATGACTATTTCAATCTGTTTGATAAGAAAAATGAGGNAAAAATTTNTAAAAGAAAAATTGANTCGAAATTATTATCCTCTTGGAAATTACTAGAATTAAATCCTACTGCTAATATTGAAGATGTTAAAAAAAGATATAAATCATTAGCAAAAAAATGGCACCCCGACAAAAATTTAGATTTAAAAAAAGATGCTAGTGAGATGTTTGTTAGAATTACAAATGCGTATAAAATAATTATTAAATCATTTAAAAATACGTCAATAGATATTAATTAAAAATTTTGGAGAAATATATATGAATGATGTTGCCCTTTCAAANAACATGGATAATGACAAAAATGCATTTCCTAAAACATTAGAACAGATTGATACAANAAAAATGTTTGGGTTTTTATCAGATATGAAAGTCTATGGGTTTAAAGAAAAAACTAAATTTGTTCCTGAATTGGATGATTCATATGTTTTTGATGAAGTTACTACTAAGGCTATACTTGCTGGTTATTCATATAATAGAAGAGTTATGATTCAAGGATATCACGGAACAGGTAAATCAACTCATATTGAACAAGTTGCAGCAAGATTAAATTGGCCTTGTATAAGAATAAATCTAGATAGTCATATTAGTAGATTAGATTTAGTNGGAAAGGATGCTATCGTATTAGAAGGAGGTAAACAAGTTACTGTCTTTAGAGAGGGTGTCCTGCCATGGGCACTTCAAAATCCAGTTGCGCTTGTTTTTGATGAATATGACGCTGGCCGACCAGATGTTATGTTTGTAATACAAAGAATTTTAGAAACTAGTGGTAAATTAACTTTATTAGATAACAATAAGATAATTACACCACATCAAAATTTTAGACTATTTGCTACTGCAAATACTGTTGGGCTTGGTGATACAAGTGGCCTTTATCATGGAACTCAACAAATTAATCAAGGTCAAATGGACAGATGGTCAATAGTTTCTGCTCTCAACTACCTTCCAAACAAAATTGAAGAAAAAATTATTTTGTCAAAAGTTCCTAATTTCAAAGGTAAAAATGAAAAATTGATTGAGCAAATGGTCTCTTTAGCAGAATTAACTAGAAACGGCTTTATGGGTGGAGATTTGTCTACAGTTATGTCTCCAAGAACAGTAATTACATGGGCTGAAAACTTTAATATAATTAGTGATATTGATCTTGCATTTAAGATGACCTTTTTAAATAAATGTGATGACGTAGAAAAACCTATTGTTTCAGAATATTATCAAAGATGTTTTGGAAGAACATTGATTGAGAACGAAACTATAGAAAATGAATAAAGAAAAAAAATTAGCTGAATTTCAAAATGCAACTGCAGCTACAATAAAAGCTATAGCTCCAAAAAAATTAAAAAATCGAGAAATTCAATTTTTTGGGAATGATAGTAGAATTAATTCTAAACAAATAACTATTGCTAAGGCAAATAGCGATTTTGATGAATCTGTTGTAAAAAAAACAAGGGGTGAATCTGACAAAATTTCTCTTAAATTACAATATCATGATAATCAAATACATTCTAAATTAAAACCAACCTCAGATTTAGCTTCAATAATATTTAACTTAGCTGAAGATACAAGAATAGAAAGCATAGGCAGTAAAAAATTTATTGGTATTAAAGATAACTTACAAAACTTAATAGAAAAAAAATTTGAAAGTAATTTAATTGCTCCTCCAGGTTCTGATGATACAACTTCATTCATAAATGCAATGCATTTGTACCTTAGAAAAAAATTATCTGATTCAAGTAATCCTGAAAAATCTGAAAAAACTATGTCTGTATGGGAACCTTGGTTAGAAAAAAGAGTTGGAGCATTCATCTCAAAATTATCTGATAACATCGAAAATCAAGAAATATTTGCAAAAAACATGAATTATCTTCTTACAGCTATAAAATCCGAATTAGGAGATTTAGATGATAGCAACAACGATTCTGATGATGATTCTGATGAAAACTCAATGGATGAAGAAAATTCAGATGATGAAAATAATACCTCACAGGGAGAAAGTGAAGAAGAAAATGAAGATGGTATTGAAACTGGTATAGATGAAAATACCGAATCAACTGCTGGAGAAAATGAAGTTTCTGATGAAGATCTTGAGAACAATGAAGGCGAAGGAAATGAAGAATTAATATCTAAACAACAAAACAACAAAAATCAGTTAGATAACAAATCAGATGGATATAAAATTTTCACTAATAAATATGATGAAATTATCAATGCAATTGATTTATGTGACGGAGATGAATTGTTGAGGCTTAGAAAAACGCTAGACAAACAATTAGAAAATCTTCAAGGAGCTGTTGCTCGTTTAGCTAATAAACTTCAAAGAAAATTACAAGCAAGACAAAATAGAACATGGGAATTTGATTTAGAAGAAGGAATGCTTGATGCCGCAAAATTAGCAAGAGTTGTATCAAACCCAATGTTCCCACTTTCATATAAAATTGAGAAGGATACAAAGTTTAAAGATACAATTGTTTCCATATTAATTGATAATTCAGGATCAATGAGAGGAAGACCTATAACTATAGCCGCTATAAGTGCTGATATTCTTGCTAGAACTTTAGAAAGATGTGGTGTTAAAGTTGAAATTTTAGGGTTTACTACAAAAGCCTGGAAGGGAGGACAATCCAGAGAACAGTGGATTAATCAAGGAAAAGTCACTAATCCAGGAAGACTCAATGATCTGAGACACATAATTTATAAATCTGCAGATGCTCCATGGCGTAGATCAAAAAACTCATTAGGACTAATGTTAAGAGAAGGTATATTAAAAGAAAATATCGATGGTGAAGCTTTAATTTGGGCTCATGATAGAATTTATTATAGATACGAAGAGAGAAAAATTTTAATGGTTATTAGTGATGGTGCTCCTGTTGATGATACAACACTGTCCGCTAATAGCGGTAATTACCTTGAAAAACATCTTAAACTAGTCATTAACTTTATTGAAAACAATTCACCCGTAGAATTGATAGCTATTGGAATTGGTCACGATGTTACTAGGTATTATAAAAAAGCTGTAACTCTTACTGATGCTGAGCATTTGGCTGGAGCAATGACAGAACAGCTTGCTGATTTATTCGACGAAAATATATAATCAATTTCAAGTTTTATTAACTTTTAGAATCTGCTTTTTAATCTTGATAGCGGCTTCTGCTAAATTTCTATTACTTGTTTTTATTAAATAAGAATCTAGCCCACCATTTTTCTCTACAGTTTTCATAGTTCTTACTGTTACATTAAGAATAAAATGTTTATTTAAAGAAGAGCTAAAAAGTTTAACATTCTGGAGGTTGGGGATAAATCTTCTTTTTGTTCTATTATTAGCATGGCTAACATTATTTCCAGTCATTGGTTTTTTACCTGAAATTTCACATACTTTTGACATAATTAATCCTTTGTTGACCTTATAAAGGAACCACTTTTAATGGTCAAGTAAAAGTAAAAATTACTCTATTTATTTTTTGTTTAAACCATATTTTACAATTTTATATGCTTTTTTTAGACTGTCAGCTTCACCACGAACATCAGACCATTTTTTTATTTTATCTCTTTTTTTATATTCATCTAATTCTTTTAAAATATTTTTTACAACAAAAGGTCCTTTATAGATCATACCTGTATAAAGTTGAACCAAATCAGCACCACATAAAATTTTAATGTAAGCTGATTTACCATCATCTACCCCACCAGCTGCAATAATAGAAATATCTGAGTCGTGATCTTTTAAAAATTTTCTAGCTTTAATAACAACTTTTGTTGATAACTCAAAAAGTGGTTTTCCTGATAATCCACCAACTTCTTTTTCATAGATGGATTTCACATTTCTGTTAAGAGTTGTATTAGAAATTATCAAACCTTGAAGTTTCTCCTGNATNATAACTTTTANAATTTTAAAAATTTCTTTTTCACTCAAATCNGGTGAAATTTTTACTAAAATGGGTGGTTTATTNATTTGNTTGCTAATTTCTTTTTTAATTGAGATNATTAAATTTTTAAAGTTCTTATGTAACTGTAACTCTCTTAAATTAGGCGTATTTGGAGAAGATATGTTGATTGCTAAATAATCAGCATATTTTGATAATTCATTAACTAACTTGTTATAATCTTTAATTCTATCTACAGAATTTTTATTTGGGCCAATATTAATACCTAATTTTATACTTGAGGATTTTAAACTTTTACGAAAGGAGGCAATTCTATGTTTTATAACTTCCAAACCATCATTATTAAAACCGTTTCTATTTATGACTGCCTCATCCTCAGGTAAACGAAATATTCTTGGTTTTGGATTTCCTTTTTGAGGAAATACTGTAACTGTGCCAACCTCAGAAAATGCAAAACCTAACTTATCTATTTCACTCATCAATAGGGCATTNTTATCAAAACCAGCTGCTAAACCAATTGGATTTTTAAATTTTAGATTCATAACTTTTAATGGAGTTGATCTAGTTTTTATTTTAAAAAATAGTCCCGTTTTAATAATATTAACTACTATGTCATGTGATAATTCTGGATCNATAAAACTCAAAATTTTATAAAAAAATTTCCAATTCATTTATTTTTTACAAGACCCCCATTTANTACACTCTCAAGTAATTTAATACTTTTATTAATACCATATAACTTTATAAATCCACCCATTCTAGGGCCACTTNATTGGCCTAATGCTGTNTCATACAAACAAGAAAACCATTCTCTAAGATTTTCGTAACCTGATTCTTTACCTACTTTAAAAACAATTGATTGTATTTCTTCACTAGTAGCATCATTCCTTAGTTCTCTTAAGTTATTAATTAAATTTTCTATATTTTTAATTTCTAACTCACTAGGTAATCTGTAATTTTTATATGGTAAAACCCTATCTTTAAAATAGTTAATTGACAAATCTACTAATTTATCAAAATTTTTATTTAATCCTTTCTTTAATCTTGGAGCATANTTAGTTATATAATTCCATAAATCATTTGCATTATCTGCATGACAAACTGAAGATAAATTCAATAATAAATTGAAAGAAACAGGAAAAACTTCAACAGGAGGATAACTTTTATGTATNTGCCANACTGGATTATCATGNTTATTTTCAGAATCTAAATTNTACTTACCTAAAAAAGAAAAGTACTCATCTATGGTTTTTGGTATAACATCAAAAAATAGTTTTTTTGCTCTCTTAGGATTATTATACATAAACAAANATAAAGATTCNTCAGTTCCATATTTTAGCCATTCTTCTATTGATANGCCATTACCTTTAGATTTAGATATTTTTTCTCCATTTCCATCTAAAAACAATTCATAAGAGAACCCGGAAGGTTGAGATCCACCTAAGATATTTAAAATTTTTGTTGATAAGATTACACTTTCACTTAAATCTTTCCCAGCCATTTCGTAATCTATACCAAGAGCATACCACCTCATNGCCCAGTCACATTTCCATTGCAATTTACAATTACCATTTAATATTGATACGCTTTGAACATTACCAGTAANTGGAGATTGGTATTTNATGGAATTACTATTTAAATCAAAATCTACTACATTNACTTGCAACACTTTTCCTGTCTTTGAACANATAGGTAAAAAAGGACTATAAGTTTTTTTTCTTTCCTCACCTAATGTAGGAACTATTGTATTTTTAATTTTTTCGTAATTAAGTAATATTTTTGACAATGCATCATTAAACCTTCCAGATTTATAACATTCAGTCGATGAAATAAACTCGTAATCAAAACCAAACTTATCTAAAAATTCTTTTAATTTATTATTATTATATAAACCAAAACTCTCAAATTTACCNAAAGGGTCTGGGACATNAGTTAAAGGTTTATCTANATGCTCTTCAAGCATTTTTTGATTAGGAACATTATCAGGAACTTTTCTAAAACCATCCATATCATCTGAAAAACAAATTAACTTACTAGCTTTTCCNGTAAGATGATAAAAGGCATTTTGAACCATAGTGGTTCTTGCCACCTCACCAAAAGTACCTATATGAGGCAAGCCGGAAGGTCCATATCCTGTTTCGAAAAGGACAGGATTATATTCATTTATGTCATCAAATTTATTATTATTTTTTAATCTATCAATTAACNCTTTAGCCTCTGTAAAGGGCCAAGATTTTAAATCGTTTATATTATTTATATTTATTGCGCTCATAATTAAAATATTTATTAGTCTAAATTAANTTATTAATAAAGAAGTATTATAAAAAATGTAAAAAAAAACACCTAACAATTGATAGGTGTTTTTTGATATTTAATTTAATTTAATTTGACTTACATCATGCCTGGCATGCCGCCCATGCCGCCCATGCCGCCCATGCCGCCCATGCCGCCCATATCAGGCATTCCGCCTCCAGGACCTGCATTAGCTGGCTCAGGTTGATCAGCAATCATTGCTTCTGTTGTTATAAGAAGCCCTGCAACTGATGCTGCATTTTGAAGAGCTGATCTAACAACCTTAGTCGGATCTATAACTCCATCTTTCACAAGATCAACAAATTCACCAGATTGAGCATTATACCCAAAATTAGCATCATTATTTTCAACTAACTTTCCAACAATAACAGCACCATCTTGTCCTGCATTATCAGCAATTTGCTTTGCTGGTGCTTTTAATGCTTTTTTAACAATCTCAACACCAACATTTTGATCTTCATTTTCGCCTTTAACTTTATCAAGAGATTTAATAGCCTTAATGAAAACTGTACCTCCGCCCGGAACAATACCTTCTTCAACAGCTGCTCTTGTAGCATGCATAGCGTCGTCAACTCTGTCTTTTCTTTCTTTTACTTCTACTTCAGTAGCTCCACCAACTTTAATGACTGCTACACCACCAGCTAATTTAGCTAATCTTTCTTGAAGTTTTTCTTTATCATAATCGGAAGTAGTTTCTTCAATTTGAGCTCTTATTTGATTACATCTAGCATTTATGTCATCCTTGGATCCAGCACCATCAATTATAGTAGTTTCTTCTTTTGTTATTTCAATTCTCTTGGCAGTACCCAACATTTCTAGTGAAACATTATCGAGCTTAATCCCTAAATCTTCGGAAATTAATTCGCCTTTTGTAAGAATTGCAATGTCTTCTAACATTGCTTTTCTTCTATCACCAAATCCAGGGGCCTTTACAGCAGCAATTTTTAAACCACCTCTTAATTTATTAACCACTAGTGTAGCCAAGGCTTCACCTTCAACGTCTTCAGCTATGATTAGAAGTGGCTTACCGGATTGAACCACTTTCTCTAAAAGCGGTACCATTTCTTGAAGATTGGATAATTTTTTCTCATGGAGTAAAATATAGCATTCATCAAGTACAGTTTTCATTTTATCTGCATCTGTAATAAAATATGGTGATAAATAACCCCTGTCAAATTGCATGCCTTCAACAACATCTAATTCAGTTTCTAAACTTTTTGCTTCCTCTACAGTTATTACACCTTCATTACCGACTTTATCCATAGCTTTTGCTATCATATCTCCAATTTCTTTTTCACCATTTGCAGAGATAGTTCCAACCTGTGCAACTTCAGCACTAGTACTAATTTTACTAGCTCTACCTTCTAAATCTGAAACAACAGCAGTTGTAGCTAAATCTATACCTCTTTTTAAATCCATCGGATTTCTTCCTGCGGCAACAGCTTTTGAACCTTCCGTAGCGATTGCTTGAGCTAAAACAGTAGCTGTTGTTGTTCCATCCCCAGCTACATCATTGGCTTTTGAAGCAACTTCTCTTACCATCTGTGCTCCCATATTTTGAAACTTATCTTTCAAATCAATTTCTTTTGCAACAGTTACACCGTCTTTTGATATTCTTGGTGCACCGAATGATTTGTCCATTACAACATTTCTACCTTTTGGTCCTAATGTGACTTTAACAGCTTCAGCAAGAACGTTTATGCCCTCAAGCATCTTTTGTCTTGCGTCACCGCCGAATTTTACGTCTTTAGCAGCCATTTTATTTTTCCTTTCAAATAATTAAAAATTTTGAGTTTAATTTATAATTCCCATGATGTCGCTTTCCTTCATTATAAGAAGGTCTTTTTCATCAATTTTAACTTCAGTACCTGACCATTTGCCAAAGAGGATGGTATCACCTTCTTTAACGTCCAATGGCTGAACTTTACCAGAATCATCTCTAGCACCTGACCCAACTGCAAGTATTTTTCCTTGCATAGGTTTTTCTTGTGCAGAATCTGGGATTATAATTCCACCCGCAGTCTTTTCGTCTGAATCTAAACGCTCAACTACTACTCTATCGTGAAGTGGTCTAAACTTCATTCCAATCTCCCTAATTATTAAGTTAAGCTCTAAAAGAGCACATCACATAAATAATTCTCAATTATGAAGTTTCAAGCTTTTAAAAAAAAAAAAAAAATCATATTTACTTAAATGATAATCTTGATAAACAATTTAATGAAATGTATCCAACTAATAATTTTAAAAATCAAAATCAATTAATATTAATTTGGCTAATATTTATTTTTGTTTTAGTCATTGTGATGATTGTAATAGGAGGAATAACCAGAATCACAGATTCAGGTTTATCAATGGTAGAATATAGACCTTTTTTAGGATTTCTACCTCCTCTAAATGATCAAGAATGGAATAGAGTGTTCAACCTTTATAAAAATACACCTGAATATTCTTATTACAATGAGGGTATGATACTTTCTGATTTTAAATTTATTTTTTTCTGGGAGTATTTTCACAGAGTTTGGGGGAGGTTGATAGGTT
>NZIY01000078.1:4127-13324 GCA_002691795.1 SAR116 cluster bacterium | reverse complement strand
CTCCAGGATTTCCTAAAATATTGTCTTCAGGTACTTCGCAATTATCAAATATTAATTCAGATGTGTTTGAACCACGCATTCCAAGTTTATCAATTTTTTTTCCTACAGAAAATCCAACCATATCCTTTTCAACTATAAATGCGGTTATTCCCTTTGAACTGGCAGAAGGATCTGTTTTAGCATATATTATTAGAACATCAGCATCTGGACCGTTTGTTATCCACATCTTTGTTCCATTCAATAGATATGTTTTATTACCTTGTTTTTCAGCTTGTAATGACATTGAAACAACGTCAGATCCTGAGTTTGGTTCACTCATTGCTAAAGCACCTATTTTTTTTCCAGAACATAACTCTGGTAAATATTTATTTTTTTGCTCGTGATTTCCATTTCTATTAATTTGATTAACACATAAATTTGAAAATGCTCCATAAGATAATCCTATTGAAGCACTCGCTCGACTAATTTCTTCCATAACAATACAATGTGATAAATAGTTTAATCCAGTGCCTCCATAATCTTCATCAGCTGTGATGCCTAGCAATCCTAACTTCCCAAATTTTTCCCATAAAAAATTTGGAAATTCATTATTTTCATCAACTTCTTTTGCTAAAGGTGCAATTTCATTTTGAGAGAATTTATATACAGTATCTTTTAATTGATTTAGATCTTGGTTAAAGCCAAAGTTAAGGGTTTTTTCATACATAATTTTATCTCATAGCGCGTTTTTTAGCCTCAACTGTTTCAAAGCTTGAAACATGAAGTAAGCTTGCTATTTTTCTCATAAGATTTGATTCGTAATCATCTATGTTTCCATCAGCTAAAACTACTCCCCATAACATTTCAACAACTTTTATTCTTTCTTCATGATCCATAGTATCAAGAATTACTTTTATATCTGAATAGATTTCAACTTTCTCATTTGCTTTTTTTAAAACATAATTAACTGCATCTTCTGCTTTGCGGGGTTCTAGATGAAATTTATTAATCAGTAAGCCTATGATTTTTTCTATTTCATTATCAGAAACAGTTCCATCAACTTTGCATGCTTCAATTAAAAGACATAACACAGCATAGATTTCTTCTTCAATAATCTCAATTTCTGAATTTTTTTCATGTTTAACTTTCTCAAAGATATTTTTTAAATTTTGAAACATATATTTTCCTTTTTAATATTAAAGACTTAATTTTAACAAAAATCAATTTACAGATTTAAATAAATCTAATTATAGTACTTAATCATTAATTGGGAGGAATTAAATGGCGGGTCAAGAGTTTTTAAAGTCAATAGAAGAAAATTATAAAAAAGCAATAATATGTCTTCAAAAGAGTGAGGGTAAAGAACTTTATACAGATGAATTAGCTAAACAAGTAATGACTGTTAATTCAACTTATGTTGTTAGATTTGGTGTTAGATTACGAGGAACTATTCATACTTTTACTGGTTATAGATCTGTGCATTCTGACCATGTTGAACCTGTTAAAGGAGGTATAAGATATGATTTAGCCGTCAATCAAGATGAAGTAGATGCTTTAGCTGCATTGATGACTTACAAGTGTTCTTTGGTTGAAGTACCTTTTGGTGGATCAAAAGGAGGACTTATTATAAATATTAGAGATTGGACTGAAGAAGAGTTAGAAAAAATCACAAGACGTTTTACCGATGAATTATCTAAACGAGATTTAATTCATCCTTCTCAAAATGTTCCTGCCCCTGATGTGGGTACTGGTGAAAGAGAAATGGCTTGGATGGCTGATGAGTTTAGAAAATTACACCCAACTGAATTAAACGCTTGGGCATGCGTAACGGGTAAGCCAGTTAATAAGGGTGGAATAGGAGGTAGAACAGAGGCTACAGGAAGAGGGGTTCAATATGCTTTACAGGCTTTTTTTGATAATCCAGTAGATGCTAAGAAAACAGGTTTAACACCTGGTTTGAAAGGGAAAAGAGTTATTGTTCAAGGTCTAGGAAATGTTGGTTATCATGCTGCTTTGTTTTTGTCCACTCAAGATAATTGCTTAGTAACTCACGTTATTGAAAGAGATGGCTCTATAGTGGATAGAGAAGGAATAAATATCGAAAAATTAAGAGAGCATATTCTTGAAAATGCTGGGGTTAAAGGTTTCAAAGGATATGTTGATAAAGGTGCAGAAATATTAGAAGAAGATGCCGATATCTTAATTCCTGCTGCGATGGAACTTGTTATTAATAAAGAAAATGCTGAAAAAATTAAAACACCATTAATTATTGAGGCAGCAAATGGTCCGGTTTCAAGTGAAGCTGATGCAATTTTGATTAAGAAAGGTGTTATTATAATTCCAGATCTTTATGCTAATGCAGGTGGAGTTACAGTTAGTTATTTCGAATGGATTAAAAACTTAAGTAGAATTCGTCTAGGTAGACTTCAGAGGCGAGCTCAGGAAAATCAAACTTCATTAATGATACAAGCACTTGAAAAAATGACAGGTTCCAATTTTCCAGAAGAATATAAAGATTTGGTTATGCAAGGATCATCTGAAATTGATCTAGTAAGATCTGGGTTGGAAGATACAATGAGAAATACTTATGAAGTCATAAGTGAAGTTTGGAATAAAAACCCTAATGCAGAAGATTTAAGAACTGCTGCAATGATGGTGTCTGTTAAAAGAGTAATGGATAGTTATAAATCATTAGGATTGTAGAAGTAAAAAAAAGGCAGTCTATTAAGACTGCCTTTCATTGGGGAGGTAAATTGATAATTATTTTTTAAAATCAGGATATGCTTCCATACCAACTTCGCTGACATCTACACCTTCAAGTTCCTGTTCTTCTGAAACTCTAATGCCAATGATTAGTTTAATTGCATACCATACAATTGAAGATGCGATTACTGTAAATGCTCCTATGGCTAATATACCGTAAAGTTGAGCTCCAATATTTGCGTCTGAATTAGAGAAAATAACTGCTATAGTTCCCCAAATACCTGCAAACAAGTGTACTGGAATTGCACCTACAACATCATCTACTTTAAATTTGTCTAACATTGGAATTGATAACACCACTATCAAACCACCAACAGCGCCTATAAAAATTGCTAGCATTGGTGAAGGAGCTAAAGGTTCAGCTGTGATTGCAACTAATCCACCAAGAGCACCATTTAACGCCATTGTTAAGTCAGTTTTTTTGTAAAATAACATCGTTAAAATTATTGCAACTACTACACCACCTGCTGCTGCAAGATTAGTATTGATATATATATTTGATATCGCAGAAACATCAGCTGCGGAACCCATTGCGAGCTGAGAACCACCATTAAATCCAAACCAGCCAAACCATAAAATAAATGTACCTAAAGTTGCTAAAGGTAAGTTAGAACCTGGCATTGGATTAACACTACCGTCGGATGCATATTTACCTTTTCTAGCGCCTAGAATAATTGCACCAGTTAGTGCAGCCCAACCACCAACTCCATGAACTATGGATGAACCTGCAAAATCTAAAAATCCAGCCTCGCTTAAATATCCTCCACCCCAAGACCAAGAACCTTGGATTGGATAAATAAATCCACATAGAAGAACAACAAATATTAAAAAGCTAGATAATTTAACCCTTTCTGCAACCGCTCCACTAACAATTGAAGCAGCAGTAGCGCAAAAGACCATTTGAAACCACCAATCGGATCCTGACGAATAATCACCTTCAAGCGGTTCAAGTTTGTCAGAAGGACCCCATATCGAAAATGAACCTATCCAACCCGAAACATCCATATACATAAGATTATATCCAACAACTGCAAACATTATTCCAGCTATCGAGTACAAGCCTATATTTTTAGCACATTGAACAACGGCATTTTTAGCTCTAACTAGACCGGTTTCCAACATACAGAAACCAGCTGCCATAAGCATAACTAAAAACCCATGAACCAGAAAGGAAAATGAGTTAAATATATACGCGACTTCAGAATCAACCGCTGCATTTGCAAATGAAGAAATAAACAAACAGGATGACACAAAGCCTAAAATAAAAATTCTTTTCATAAAAACTCCTTACGTTTAGTTAATTAGTAATGAATTTGTAGAATTTGTTTAAACATGAGATTTGTTTTGGAAACCCAAAGTTAATTAATGATTAAATTATATGCAAAAAAATGGTTAAAATTAATATACGACTATTTATTAATCAAAAATTTTGTTATCAAGTATGTATATTAAGTACTTATTAATTTCATTCTTAGTATTTTTAAGACTCAATTTGAGAGAACCTAAATCTCTAATTTTCAGATTTTTTTGAATTTTTTCTAAAATTTGATTTGTTAACTTGCTAGGTTTCTGATTTGAAAAAGTAAGATTTACATATTGATCAATGATAAAGTAAAACATTTTTGCTTTTTTAATAAAATATTTTTTCTCTTCTATATTTTCTATTATTTCATAGTATTTTGGATCTCTATAAAAAAATTCTAAGAATTCAATATCCCTCTGACCACCTAAAGAATATTTAGTTTCGTACCAGTGAATTTTGTTTTCTACATTTTCAGATATATTTAAATTACTTCGTTTTTCATTATTTTTTATTTTTTCAGGTTTTATACCTATTCTTCTCATTTTATTAATTTCTTGAATTAAATTTTTACTATTTATTGTTTGTGATTTAAATTTTTGAATAACTTTGTCTAGTTCAATCTGAAAATTATTATCTTTAAAAACTAATTCACTTTTCAATAAAGCCATTTTTTCCCATGAAAAAGTCTCATTTTTATGAAATGATTTAAATTCAGATAATGTGCAAGCGTTTGAACTAATACGAACTTTTGGCGCAAGTTTGGTGTCTATCTCATAAATTAAATTTTCAGATGTTTTTGAACTTAAAATTGAGATCATTTTTTGAGAAATAAGAGACAAAATTAAATGATAAGTTTTCTGATTTTGAAAATATTGGTTTTTATCTGGGAAAATAAATACTAGATCTAAATCAGAATTCGATGTCATTAAATTTTGAGCAAATCTTCCATATGCCAAAATTCCAAAATCATTTATAATATTTGGGTCAAAATTTTTATCCTTAGATATTAAATCAACAGCAACTTTTTGAACTTTTTGTAGAGTGCAATGAGCTAATAAATAAAATTCATACGCAGCATCTTCTACTTTTAATTCATCAGTTATAATTGATACAATAATTTGAAATTTAAGTTTTCTATGAGTTTTCCTTAATTTATTTAAAATTGTTTCTTCATCTTCATTAACACTTATTTTATTAAATTCTTTTTGATATATATTTATATTTTTAGTCAATTTTATTCCGTAATAAGGATCTAATATTTCTAGTAAATTGATATCTTTAGATAAAAGATTTGTAGCATGTCCTGAGAAGGTAAGAATGTCTGATATTTTTTTGTGAGAAAAAGAATTTAAAATCACCATTTCAATAAATTCAAAATTTGGTTGTACAGCATGTATGAATCTCAAAAGCTGATAGGTGCCTTGTCTAGGATATTTAGATTTTAAAATTATAGGTAGTATAGAATTAGAAAACTTTTCAATTAAGTTTATGTAATCATCTTGTATTTTTTTATTTATAATATTTTTAAAATATGCTCTAAAAAATTCTAAAATATCTTTTTTATTGAATTTTGTTTTTTTAAAAAGATAGGTTATTAAATCATTAATATTATGATCATAATATTCACTTACATCGTTTATTGATGAAATATTTTCTGGCAATTTAGTTTTATCTATATAGTTCAATGTAAATACTTTAAATTAAATCTTTTTTTATATAAAAAAAATGTTATTAGAATTATAAATCAAAATTTACGAAAGTTGCAATTAAAATGGATTTAAAAACCTTTCTGGAAAAGAACTATTTAATAGATTCTTTAAACAAGGTTGTATTAAACATTTCAAATGCAGCGATTAAAATTTCAAATTCAATAAGAAATAATAATAATTTAGAAATTAAGAAGGATATAACTCATAATGTTGACGGTGACAAACAAAAACCATTAGATATTTTTGCTGATGAATATATTTTTGAATCGATAAATAATAGCTCTGTTGCTGCCTATTGTTCTGAAGAACAAGATGGAATGACAACTTTAAATGCAAATGGAAAATATGTAATATTTTGTGANCCACTAGATGGATCATCTAATATTGATAATAATATATCAATAGGAACAATTTTTTCAGTTCTTCCTTTTGATAAGGCCTCAGCAGAGAATTCTTTAAAGCAAAATGGCAAATCTCAACTATGTGCAGGTTTTTTTGTCTATGGGCCTCAGACAACTCTTATTTTGTCACTTGGTAAAGGAGTTCATTCNTTTTATNATGACCATAAAAATAATCAATTTAATATATTAAACTCAAATATATTAATNCCAAAATCAACATCTGANTTTTCTATTAACTCTTCATACAGAAGATANTGGAATAACAAGGTAAAAAATTACATAAAAAATTGTGAAGATGGTACTGATGGAATTAGANAGAAAAATTTTAATATGAGGTGGGTAGGGTCATTAGTTGCAGACGCGAGCAGAATTTTTGAAAGAGGCGGAATATTTCTTTATCCAGAAGACAAAAGAGAAAAAAATAAAAGTGGAAGATTAAGGCTAACTTATGAAGCTAACCCTATATCTTTTTTGATNAACCAGGCTGGAGGAAAAGCTACAAACGGATCAATTGATATTTTGAGCGTAGAAGTGAATGAAATACATCAACGTGTACCTTTTATTTTTGGTTCTGAAGAAGAGGTTGAAATTTTTTTAAATACTTAGTAAATCTAAATTAAAATTGTCGAGAAAAATCATGTCTATAACATCTGAAATAAATATAGAAACATTAAAAAGAATGTCCAATGCAATAAGAGTACTTGCGGCTGAAGGGGTTCAAAAAGCAAACTCAGGTCATCCTGGCATGCCCATGGGTTTTGCTGATGTTNCAACAATTTTATTCTCAAAATATCTGAATATTGATGTAAATAAACCAGATTGGCCTGACAGAGATAGATTTGTTTTGTCAGCTGGTCATGGTTCAATGCTTATATACGCTTTGAATTACCTTTTAGGTTATAGTGATATGAATATCGAAAGTCTAAAAAANTTTCGCCAGTTAAATTCTAACACACCCGGTCACCCTGAATATGGTGATACTTTAGGAGTTGAAACCACAACAGGACCTCTTGGTCAAGGATTAGGGACTGCTGTTGGTATGGCTTTAGCCGAAAGGATGTCTAATGCTAAGTTTGGAAAAAATCTTGTTGATCATTTCACTTATGTCATAGTTGGTGATGGATGTCTTCAAGAGGGNATAAGTCATGAATCAATAGAATTTGCTGGACATTTAAAATTAGCAAAATTAATTGTTCTTTGGGATNATAATTCAATATCTATTGACGGTAACACTAATTTGGCAAATTCAAGTAATCAAATTGCTAGATTTAAAGCATCAGGATGGCATACTCAATCAGTTGATGGACACGATTTTAATCAAATATCAAAAGCGATTGAAAATGCAAAAAAAACAAATAAACCTTCNTTTGTTGCTTGTAAAACTATAATTGGTTTTGGCTCACCAAATCTTGCGGGTTCTGAAAAAACCCACGGAGCGCCACTTGGTGATGATGAAGTTAAAAAAGTTAAAGAAAAATTAAATTGGAAAAATAATCCATTTGAAGTGCCAAAAGACATACTTAATAATTGGAGATCTTTAGTTGANANAGGATCTNAAATTAGAAAGGAATGGGAAAATAGATTAAATAAAAGTCCTAAAAAAAATAGATTTATTAAAAATAATTCAAACTATTTATCTCAAAGCTATGATAAAAACTTAAAATCTCATATACAAAAATTGAAATTAGAAAAGCCTAAATTAGCTACAAGACAAGCAAGTTTAGAATTTTTAAAAATTTTGTCATCTAATGCAGATAATATTGCTGGTGGATCAGCTGATTTAACAGGATCAAATTTGACAAAAACCCCAGANATGACTTCTGTAAAACCAAAAAAATTCAAAGCTAATTACATTCATTATGGAATTAGAGAACATATGATGGGAGCTGTTATGAATGGAATAGCTCTTCATAAAGGTTTCATCACATACGGAGGAACTTTTTTAGTTTTTAGTGATTATATGAGAAGTTCAATAAGGCTGTCAGCTTTAATGAAAACAAAAGTAATTTACGTATTAACACATGANTCAATCGGGTTAGGAGAAGATGGCCCAACTCATCAGCCAGTTGAGCATTTAGCAATGCTAAGAGCGACTCCTAATTTAAATGTGTTTCGTCCTGCTGATGCAGTTGAAACAGCAGAAGCATGGGAACTTGCCCTTAAATNTGGTGGACCATCTATATTGGCTTTATCTAGGCAGGGTTTAAAAACATTTAGGGATGAAAAAGGGAATGATAATCTTACCAGTAAAGGGGGATATCTGGTTAAAGATTTTGGGGATGACAGAGATTTAACAATAATTGCTACAGGCTCTGAGGTTGAGATAGCATTAGAAACTTCTGATATTTTGCTAAAAGATAATATTAAGGCATCAGTAGTATCTTTACCTTGTTGGGAGATATTCGAAAAACAATCAGAAGAATATAAATTAAATGTTCTTGGTGAAAAATTAAAAGTTGGTATAGAAGCAGGCTCAGAATTAGGGTGGCATAAATATATAGGATCAAATGGTATTTTTATTGGAATGAAAACATTTGGAGCATCAGCACCTGCAAATCATTTATTTAATCATTTTGGATTAAGTTCAGATAAGATTAGAGATAAAATTTTAAGTAAAATCAATCAATAAGTCTATGCCTTCTTCGAAAGAATTATTTAAATTAGANTTAACAAATAAATTGATTCTTGTCAGAGTTGATTTAAATGTACCAATAGTAAATGGCATTGTTCAAGATAAGACAAGGCTTCAATCTGTTTTACCAATTATACAAGAAATTATTAAAAGAGCTGGTAAGGTAGTACTTTGCAGTCANTTTGGAAGACCGAATGGTGAATATAATAAAAAATACAGTTTAAAACCATTAATAGAACCTTTGTCAAAAGCATTAAACTTTCCTGTTTATTTTTCACCAAATTGCATTGGACAAGAAACTGAAGTANTAAAAAAAAATCTTAAAGAGAGACAAGTTTTACTTCTAGAAAATTTAAGGTTTCATAAAGGAGAAGAAATTAATAATAAAGNTTTTTCTGNANANTTANCNT
>NZIY01000078.1:0-3625 GCA_002691795.1 SAR116 cluster bacterium | reverse complement strand
TNAATNAAAATATTAANNANTGTAAAACNATTTTATGGAACGGACCATTAGGTGCTTTTGAAACTTACCCATTNGATAAAGGTACNAANAAAGTCGCTTCNNNTGTTTCAAGNNTTACAAAACAAAAAAAGATTTTGAGTGTTGCAGGTGGAGGTGATACAGTTTCTGCATTGAATAATGCAAAAGTATTAAATGATTTTAGTTACGTATCTACTGCAGGTGGAGCATTTTTGGAATGGTTAGAAGGTAAAGTATTGCCAGGTATCGAATCTTTAAATTAAATTAAGAAAGGATAATAATGTTAGTAAAAGTTGCAATAAATGGATTTGGAAGAATTGGTAGAAATATACTTAGGTCTATCATTGAAAATAACAATGATACTATTAAAGTAGTTGGAATTAACGATTTAGGCCCCATAGAAACAAATGCACATTTATTAAAGTATGATTCTGTTCATGGCATTCTTAATAGGGATATTATAATTAATGGAAGTGATCTAGATGTCGGGAAAGGACCAATTAAAGTTACTTCTGAAAGAAACCCAGAAAATTTACCTTGGAAAGAATTAAATGTAGATGTTGTCTTAGAATGTACTGGAATTTTTACTAGTAAAGAAAAGGCTCAACAACATATTACTGCAGGAGCAAAAAAAGTTCTTATATCTGCTCCAGCTAGTGGAGTTGATCTTACTGTTGTTTATGGTGTAAATCATAAAAAAATTTCTAGTGAACATCAAATTTTATCAAATGCGTCTTGTACAACTAATTGTTTAGCCCCTTTAGCATATGTATTAAATAAATCTATAGGAATAGAAAATGGTTTTATGACTACAATACATTCTTATACTGGAGATCAACCAGCATTAGATACAATGCATAGTGATCTTTATAGGGCAAGGGCTGCGGCTTCAAACATGATACCAACCTCAACAGGTGCGGCTAAAGCTGTTGGGTTAGTTTTACCTGAACTAGATGGTAAACTTGATGGTGTTGCAATAAGAGTTCCTACACAAAATGTTTCCGTTGTTGATTTTAAGTTTAATGCAAAAAAAGAAACTACAATTGAACAAATTAATGAAGCAATAAAAATTGCATCTGAAAATGAATTAAAAAATGTTTTGAGTTTTAATGATAAAAAACTTGTTTCAAGTGATTTTAATCATAACCCATCTTCTTCAATATTTCATTCTGACCAAACAAAGGTTATGAATAAGAAATTTGTAAGAATTTTGAGTTGGTATGATAATGAATGGGGTTTTTCAAATAGAATGTGTGATACTACATTAGAAATAGGTAAATATATATAGTTTATGTCTTCAAAAAACATATTTATTGCTCCTTCAATTTTATCTGCTGATTTTAGTAATCTTGGTCAAGAAGTTAGAGATATTGACGAGGCTGGTGCTGACTGGATTCATCTAGATGTTATGGATGGACATTTTGTTCCAAATTTAACTTTTGGTCCTTCTGTTATTTCTAGTATTAGAAAAAAAACNAAAAAATGTTTTGATACTCATTTAATGATATCAAACCCTGATGAGTATATAGAACAGTATAAAAATGCTGGTTCAGATATAATTACTGTTCATAAAGAAGTTTGTGAACATTTAGATAAAACTTTATCATCCATTAAAAATNTAGGCTGTAAAGCAGGTGTCTCAATAAACCCTGGCACAGATATTTCAGGGTTAGAATATGTTTTAGACAAAATTGATTTAATTTTAGTTATGTCAGTAAATCCAGGTTTTGGAGGACAAAAGTTTATAAACTCATCAATCCAAAAAATAAAAAAAATTAAAAAATTAGTAAAAAACTTTAATATTGATATTGAAGTTGATGGAGGAATAGATGATAAAACTGCATCTCTTGTTAAAAATGCTGGTGCAAATATTCTTGTTTCTGGATCTTTTATATTTTCTGGAAAGAGTAAAGACGTTTATAAGGAAAGAATAATATCTCTGAGATAACCAATGTCAAAGAAGACTTCAAATAAAATAATTATTTTTGATTTGGATGGAACTTTGATTCATTCATTACCAGATATGAGTATTGCTATGAATAAAACACTAAAACATTTTAAATTAAGAACTCTATCAGAGGAAAAGCTTCAAGAGTTTGTGGGCGAAGGTATGCTAAAATTATCAGAAAATGTACTTAAATTTTCAGGAGCTGATTTGGATTTAATTGATAACTTTTTCTCAATGTATAGGAAAGAATATTCTGAAAATCCATATAATCTTACTACTTTAATGCCAGGTGTTAAGGATAGTTTAAAATATTTATTAAATAAAAATGTTCGCATAAATATATGTACAAATAAAAGGCAGCATGTTGCAGAAAAAATTTTAAAACTAATGAATTTATCTGATAATTTTGATTTTATTGTTGGTGCAAAAGAGAATGTCCCACTTAAACCTCATAGACAAATGATAGACTTTATATGCAATCAATATAACAGTAATGAAAATGAATTTATAATGGTTGGAGATACAAATGTAGACATTATGGCTGCAAAAAATGCAGGAATAAGTTCTATAATAGTTGATGGTGGGTATACAAATAAGGATTACAAATCTTTAGGAGCAGATATTTGCCTTAATAATATGTCTGAATTAAAATCAGTCTTAAATTTATAAGGGATTCCAACTAAATACATCACCACTTCTTTCTGAAGGAGTTAAGTAAGGCTTAAATGCAGGCATTGCTATTTCCTTTATTTTTTGTGGACTCCATCCTTCACTATTATGGACACTCTTTACAGGTCTATTCTGGTTATAAATAAATAATTCATTTAATCTCGAGCTGAAAATTTGACCTGTTATATCTTTTGCATCATCCGAAGACAGGTATACTGCGAGAGGAGCATTTGTTTCTGGGGTCATTTTTTTTAATCTCTCAACTCTAGCTTTCTCTTGTTCGGTTGTCGATGGTATAGAATTTGTCATTCTACTCCAGGCAAACGGAGCAATACAGTTTGATCTTACATTAAAACGTTCCATATCTAATGCTATAGATTTAGATAATCCAACAATACCTAGTTTTGCTGCAGAATAATTAGCTTGCCCAAAGTTACCTATCAATCCAGAGGTACTTGTCATATGAACAAATGAACCAGAATTTTGCTCTCTAAAAACTGTTGCAGCAGCTCGACTTATATAAAAACTCCCATTTAAATGTACATCAATTACATTTGTCCAATCTTTTGGGCTCATTTTATGAAAAATCACATCTCTTAAAATACCTGCATTATTCACAATAATATCAATTTGATTAAAATTATCTAAAGCATTTTGAATTATTTTTGATGCTGAAGCCCATGATGTTACACTATTAGTATCTGCTACAGCTTCTCCACCTTTTTGTGTTATTAATCCACAAGTTTCTTCTGCTGGTTGAATTGAACCACCTTCTCCAGAAAGGGACACACCTATATCATTCGCTATAATTTTGACACCTTCATTTGCCAGAGCTAATGCTATTTCTCTTCCAATTCCTCCACCAGAACCTGTAACAATTGCAACTTTACCTTTTAATGCTAAATCATTCATAAATAATCCTCCAAATTTTTTATTAAACAACTTTTCATTTACTTAGTCCATAATGGGTTTATAAAATATTTTATAAGT
>NZIY01000077.1 GCA_002691795.1 SAR116 cluster bacterium | reverse complement strand
TCAATAGTAGTAACGGCTCTTCTATTCTTTGACCAAGCCATGTCGTTAGATCCAACAACTGCTGGCTTTTCTTTACCATAAGAAATAACTCTTATTCTGTCAGGACTAATACCTTCAATTACAAGATAATCTCTAACCGCAGTAGCTCTTTTTTCTCCTAATGCTAAGTTATATTCTCTTGTACCTCTTTCATCGCAATGACCTTCAATTGTAAACGTTAAGTCAGAATTAACTCTTAAAAATCTAGATTGTTTGTCTAAAGTTAATTTTGCATCAGATGACAAATTAGATGAATCATAATCAAATAAAACTCTATCACCAACTCCAACTAATTTATCAGCAGGTGTTTCTTTAGCAGATCCAAATAATGACTTTGATTTACTAACACTACTCTTGGCACTAGCAGAAGCTTTAGAAGCATCAACTTTGACTGCGTTTTTAGTAGCTGTTTCACAAGATGCCAATAAAAATAATGACATAATAGGAAGTATAATTTTTTTATTAAACATTTTAACTCTCTTTATTTACTGAATCGGTTATTTTAGAATATAGATTAGAAATTGAAGGTTTTATATTATTTTCAAATTTATCATTTTTTAGGATGTTAAACCTTTCTCTAATCGCATATTCACTTAAATATATAGAACCTGTACTTGCTTTAGATTTAGACTCAATGAGATAATGCAAAATATCATTCATATGCTTTTTATCAACAATTGTATATTTTAAATCATTATTTTCTTTATTATATAAAGATGTGCCAATATCAAACTGGGGTTTTTCAGCCATATAAGTCCCACTATAAACAAATTATTATATATTAAATTTGTATAAAGTATTTGAAAATATTTCACTAATCGTGATAATAGTACTTTAAATGAAGTTTTAAAATGGTTGTTCAAAATTATTATAATCCTAAAGATTACAAGTTACTGATAGAAAATAATTTTTCTGAAATTTGGTTCCAGTTTTTGTATTTTGAGATAATGAGAAGTAGAGATTGTGTTAAGTTCATGCATAACAACCCTAATTCTTATTTAATTTTACAGGTAATTAGTTGGCATCACGGTTTAGTATTATTGTCAGAACACAAAAATCAAGATAGAAAAAACTTTGTTAAGAAATGGGAAGCAAGCAATAAATCTAAAACAAATTCAGATAAAAAACTTACTTATTCACTTGTTTCTGAACTGACAAGTTTAAGCGTTGAGACTATCAGACGTCATGTAAAAAAATTAATTGATGAGGGTTGGGTATCTTATACAAAAAAACAAGGTATAAGTTATAAACCAAATATTGGAAACTCAAAAAAAATGACAGAAAATTTAAACCCAAAGGAAATAGAAAGGTTTATTCAACTTCTATCATATATTGATAAAATTAAGTCTAGGCATGAAACATAATTCAGTAGTGGTTGTATCTGGCGGTTCAGGAGGTATTGGTAAGGCAATAATCACAAGGTACCTTCAAAAAGGTTTTTCTGTCATTTCTATTGATCTAATTGATACTTTTGATGTTAAAAACAGCAAGTTTTTCTTTTTGAAAGGTAATGTAGAATCAGAAAAAAGTATTAGAAGTTTGATTAAACTGATAATTAAGAAACATGGAAGGATTGATTACTTTTTTTCAAATGCTGGTATTTTGAATGTTGGTGATCATAATTCAAGTAATTCAGATTGGAAAAAAAATTTGAATGTTCATTTAATGAGCCATGTTTATATTTCAAAAATATTAATTCCGATTTTCAAAAAGCAAAAAAAAGGTTATTTTTTAATAACAGCTTCTGCTGCAGGGCTNTTAACTCATATTGATTCCTTAACTTATTCTGTAACAAAGCATGCTACCATTGCTTTTGCAGAATGGATTGCAATNAATAATTATAATTCAAATTTTCAAATNTCTGTAATATGTCCTCAAGCTGTNAGAACAAATATGACAAAAGGAAGAGAAAAAGATGTTGCAGCTTTAGATGGAATGCTTGAGCCAGAAGTTGTNGTTGATAAAATTGAAGAAGCAATANATGAAAAAAAATTTTTAATACTACCTCACCCAGAAGTCCANGANTATGTTCAAAAAAAATCAAAAGACTATGATAAATGGATTAGTGGNATGGCAAGACTCAAANAAAAANTGGNAAAAAATAAATGAAATTAGAAAAAATTGATCATGTTGTCATTACAGTAAAGGACTTAGATAAAACAATTGATTTTTATACAAATATATTAGGAATGAGGTTAGAGAAATTTTCTTCNTCTTTAGACAATAATCAAATTAGATATGCGGTGAGTTTTGGTTCTCAAAAAATTAATATTCACGAAGAAAAAAAANCTTTCAAGCCTAATGCATTAAATCCATCTTCAGGATCTATGGATATATGTTTTATTTCAAAAAATAATATCAATGATTGGGTTAATTATCTTGANAAAAATGAAATAAATATTGAAATTGGACCTNAGAAAAAAACTGGAAGTTTAGGTCCTATTTTATCTATATATATTAGGGATCCTGATTTTAATTTAATTGAAATATCTAACCAATTATAATTTTAAATCGATTTCATAATAGCGTCACCACATTCATTAGTTTTAGCAATGCCTCCTAAATCTTTGGTTCTGTTTTCTTGATTAGATATTGTTGATTCAATCGTCTTGATGATATGGTCGTGTGCTTCTTTGTATCCAAAATGGTCTAACATCATAGCNCCAGCCCANATTTGTCCAATAGGATTTGCAATATTTTGTCCAGCAATNTCAGGNGCAGATCCATGAACTGGTTCAAATAAAGATGGAAAATCTTTTTCTGGATTAATATTTCCTGAAGGNGCAACACCTATNGTGCCAGTNCATGCTGGTCCNAAATCAGATANNATATCNCCAAAAAGNTTTGATCCTACAACNACATTAAACTTTTCTGGATTTAAAACNAAATGAGCACATAAAATNTCAATGTGATATTTATCAAATTTAACTTCAGGNAAATTTTTTGATATTTCTTCAACTCTCTCATCCCAGTAAGGCATTGTAATTGAAATACCGTTAGACTTTGTAGCAGAAGTTAAATGTTTTCTTTTTGTTTGATTTGCTAAATTAAAAGCAAAATTTAAAACTCTATCCACTCCAATTTTGGTCATTATAGTTTCTTGAACAACAAACTCTCTTTCAGTGTTAGGAAACATTTTTCCTCCGATTGATGAATATTCTCCTTCAGTATTTTCTCTAACAATATAGAAATCTATGTCTCCTGATTTTTTATTTGCTAATGGAGAAGGCACTCCAGGCATTAACTTGACAGGCCTTAAGTTAACATATTGATCAAATTCTCTTCTNAACTTTAGAAGTGATCCCCACAAAGAGACATGATCTGGGATTTTATCTGGCCAACCCACAGCTCCAAAAAAAATAGCATCATGAGTAGAAATTTTTTCCTTCCAATCATCAGGCATCATTTGCCCATGCTTTTCGTAATAATCATAGGAGCTAAAATCAAATTTTTCGAAATTTAAATTAATATCAAATTTTTCAGATACTTTTTTAAGAACTTTAATACCTTCAGGCATTACTTCTTTTCCAATTCCATCACCNGCTATAACGGCAATATTAAATCTATTTTTTTTCATAANTGTCCATTTAAATTACATTTCAANCCATGGAGCTTGGATCATTATTTTGTTTTCTTGATTTAAAACCAATGGTCTAAATTTAGAAGCAAATTTTATAAAATCTTCATCTGAAAAAATTTGTTTCCATAATTTTCTTCTTTCATTATCATCTTCAAATTTCCAAATGTGGATGATTTGGTTTAGAGCACCAATATCCCCAAGATAATAATTTACTAAATTTTTTTTAAACTTGTTAATCCAAGGAGTACCTAATTCTTTATATATTTCTGATGCTTCTTGGATTTTTCCTACAAAAAGAGTATATGTTCTTAGCTCATAGATTGCCATTTTATCCTCTATAATTTANTTAATTTGANCTTGTAATGAGTTGTAAATAAGATAATTTATAAATATCAATTAAGCAATGAGAAATATATGGACATTTTAGAAATTAAAGATCTTGAAAANTTAGCCAAAAAAAGAGTTCCTAAAATGTTTTTTGATTATGTTAACTCAGGCTCATGGACAGAAACAACATACAATGAAAATGTAAGTGACTATTCTAAAATAAAACTTAGGCAAAGAGTNGCTGTTGATATGACTAATAGAAAATTAAATACAAAATTAGTTGATCAAGATGTTTCAATGCCAGTAGCTATTGCTCCAACAGGCCTAACTGGTATGCAAAGAGCTAATGGAGAAATCTTGGCAGCTCAAGCATGTGAAGAATTTGGTATACCCTACACTTTATCAACTATGAGTGTATGTTCAATTGAAGAAGTCGCCAAGCATATAAAAAAACCTTTTTGGTTTCAGCTGTATGTAATGAGAGATAAAAAATTTATGGAAAGATTAATTGAAAGAGCTGATAAAGCTGGATGTAGTGCACTAGTCCTAACTTTAGATTTGCAAATTTTAGGACAAAGGCACAAGGATATTAGGAATGGGTTATCTACTCCTCCAAAATTTACTCCAAAGCATATTTATCAAATGATTACAAGACCAAAATGGTGTTTTGAAATGATGCAAACAAAAAATAGATCATTTGGAAATATAGTAGGTCATGTTGATGGAGTTTCAGATTTAAGATCTTTATCTTCTTGGACTTCTGAGCAATTTGATCCTAAATTAGATTGGAATGAAATTGACTGGATAAGAAAAAAATGGAAAAAAAAGCTTATACTTAAAGGTATTTTAGATAGTGAAGATGCTATAATTGCATCTAAGACAGGAGCTGATGCAATTATCGTTTCTAATCATGGTGGACGACAATTAGATGGTGCTCCTTCATCTATTAAAGTTTTACCTGAAATAGTGGATGCTGTGGGAAGAAAAATAGAAATTCATATTGACGGTGGTATNAGGTCTGGGCAAGATGTTGTTAAAGCATTGTGTTTAGGTGCAAAAGGGGTTTATATAGGAAGAGCATTTCTTTATGGTTTGGGAGCGATGGGAAAAAAAGGTGTTAATAAATCATTAAACATAATTAAAAATGAANTTGATAAAACTATGGCTCTTTGTGGGAGAAAAAACGTAGAAGANTTAGATAAGTCAAATCTATACGTAGAAAAGCCTTATAGTAATTATTAATTAATTTCCATTATTTGTTTAATTGCATCACTGGCTTCATTTATACATTTAATTGATGTTGGTAAGCTTACTATGTTGCTTACAAAAGCATGCATTTGTCCTTCATAAACTTTGTAATGAACCTCATTTTTAAAAGATTTTAGCCTTTTCATTAGAGCATATCCTTCATCAACAAGAGGGTCTAATCCTGCACCATAAATATAAGTAATAGGCATTCCATAAAAATCTGAGTAAAGCAAAGGTGATATATTCCAATTGGTAATATCATCATTATCATTTAAATAATGATTTGCAAAATAATCTAAAGTTGATTTTTTTACAATTAGTCCATTCAATGTTATGCTCATTGATGGTCTTGACATTGTAAAGTCAATCCATGGATAAAAAAGTATTTGTCCTTTAATTTTAGGAAGCTTTTTTTCTTTTGAAATGATTGATATAATTAATGCTAAATTTCCTCCAGCACTATCACCGCAAACTACAACTTTGTGTTTGTCAAATTTAATTTGTTTATTGTTTTCAAAAACATATTTTACAGCGTTTATTGAATCTTCTAAAGAACATGGAAATTTATATTCTGGTGCCAAAGAATAATCTACAGAAACTAATTTACATTCTGATTTTTTAGCAAGATGTCTGCATAGTAAATCATGACTATCAAGATCACCCATTACGAAACCACCACCATGAAAAAAAATAATTAGAGGTTGATCATCATCGTCATTATTTGAATATATCCTGAGATTTAGATCTCTATTTTCACTTTTTATANTAATATCTTTAATATGATTTATTTGGACTTGATGTTCTGGAGGAACAGCAGCCATGGAAGCCCTCATTTCTCTCAATTCAATTGGTGTAAGATTNTCGACTTCAGGGGCATTGTTTTCAAGCCTGAATTTAATAAACTGTTGTGTATCTTTATCTATTTTCATTGTATAAATAATAGAGTAAACATTTAAAAATTTATATAAAAAAAAAGTTAGATAAGGCTAAAAATATTAGTTTATTGACTTTTAATAAGCATCGACCAATATATAGTATATGTCAACTTCAAACCCAAGATTTAATGATTTAACAACACCAGTTTTAATAAAACATCAATTAATAGCTGCTAATATATTATTATTTTTTTGTGTACTTGCTTACATAAATTTAGATAATGAGGTTCTTAACATTATTCAAAGTTCAGTAGCTGACGCTTACATAGCAGTTTCAAGTTTTGTGGCTGGNACATTATTAATATTTTATTCACTAGAAAAGTTTTTAAATTTTGATGTAGGAGTTTTTTTAAAAAAATACCCTAAATTAGAAATTATAGGTTGTTCATTTCTTGGTGCTTTGCCGGGTTGTGGAGGAGCTATTATAGTAATGACGCAATATACAAGAGGAAAAATATCTTTTGGATCTGTTGTCGCGACTTTAACAGCGACAATGGGAGATGCTGCATTTCTTCTCATTGCAAAAAAACCATTAGTTGGATTATTTGTTCTTACAACTGGTTTCTTAGTTGGTATCATCTCAGGCCTTTTAGTGAATCTATTGCATGGTAAATTTTTTCTTAGATTAACTGGATGTCAAATTATTAAAAGATATGCATCAACTTCAAAAAAATATAAGCAATCTAAAAATTTAGAATATCTTTGGTTGTTTTTTATGTTACCAGGTATTGTAATTGGAATTTTAAGTGCTTTTCAAATTGATCTTAATTCTTTTTTTACAAATCGTTTTGTAAAAGATCCAGTTTTACTTTTTGGGTTTGTTGCGGGTTCTTTATGTTTTTTTATGTGGTTATTACCTCTTTTGCATGGATATAAAATCCATATCTCAGATAATAATGATACTTTAAAAAATAGAACCATTAGTGATACCAACTTTGTAACTGGTTGGGTTATATTAGCATTTTTGGCATTTGAATTAAGTGTTCATTTTTCAAATATTGATCTTTCAATTATTTTTAATACTTATTTATATCTTGTACCCTTAATCTCAATTTTGATTGGACTTCTTCCTGGTTGTGGGCCTCAAATTTTAGTTACAACAATGTATTTAAGTGGTGTTATTCCATTATCTGCTCAACTAGGTAATGCTATCTCTAATGATGGTGATGCATTATTTCCAGCAATTGCTATACATCCAAAAGCTGCATTAATTGCTACACTTTATTCTTCAATACCAGCTTTTATAATTAGTTACTTATATTTGTTTATATTTGAGGCTAATATTTTCTGGTTTTAAAAATAATAAATAAATAATTTTTTGTTTATTTAAAATGTTGTTAATATTACCAAATGAGTAATGACAAATATATCTCAGATTATATACCTGCACCGATCGCTAGTAATGAAAATCAAAGATTAGAAGCTGTAAGAAGAACAGGCGCCATGTATTTGGACCAGGATGAACTTTATGATGTATATTGTTATTTAGCAAAAGAGATTACAGGATGTCCAGTAAGTTGGACTGGCTTAATCGATAGTGAAAATCAATATTGTTTAGCAAGTGATGGATTCCCTGAAGATACATCGAAAAAAATACCAAGAAAACAAACTTTTTGCCAATATGCTCTTGATAAAACAGAGCCTCTAATTATACAAAATATGAAAACTGATTTAACGTTTAAAAATCATCCATTAGTTAAAGAAGGGATTGTTAAATTTTATGCGGCCTTTCCAATAGTAACATCTGATGGTTACACTTTAGGGACGTTATGTGTAAGTAGCAATAAAGAGGTTGAACTAACTAAAAACCAAATTAAATCACTTAAAAGTTTATCTAGAAAAATGGCTTATCAATTAGAAATACAAGAAAATTTTAGAAATAACAGTGCTGAAAATTTAATTCAAATTATAGATAAAATTTCACAGCATGTAGAAAATTTAAATATCACTCATTTAAAAACAATTTTAAAATTTTTTTCAGATCAAACCATTGATGATATTGAAAAAACCTATTTATCAAAAATTAAGGTGATTAAACAATCAAACAAGGAATTTGAAATTACAAATTTTGGTAATAAATTAAAAAGTGAACTGTCTCTTGAAAAAGGTATATTAAAGAGAGTAAAAAATTTATCAAACAATGAGAATGATTTAGATAATTTATTTAATGAAATTGGGAATATTTAATGTTTGGGAAAATATTAAATTTTAGATTTCCANCAGTTAGTGAGGCAAAGTTAGCAGCTTCATTCTGCTCTGAAAAGTTTGGTTCAAAAATATCTGANTATAATATAATTGGTCTTAACATATTTATTAGTCAGTTAGGAGATCTTAATGTTTCAATTAAATTTGAAAACTCAAATGCACTTAATAAATTTGAAACTAACTATGAAGNCATAATCTCAGATTTAAAAAAGAGTTTAGCTTTTAAAGAAAATAATTTTGTTGGCGTTTGTGCATATACATATGAAAAAGAAGCAACTCTTACAGAGAATTAATAATGATTGATGCTAAAGAAAATTTTAATAATACATGGCCATTTAAAGCTAATTTTTTCACTGGCAATGGTTTTAAACAACATTATGTGGACGAAGGAAAAGAAAATAACAAAGTAATTTTATGCCTTCATGGTGAACCAACATGGGGATATATATATAGACATTTTATTAGAGAATTATCTAAAGATTTTAGAGTGGTAGTTCCAGATTTAATGGGTTTTGGAAAATCTGAAACACCAACAAATAAAGAATATTCTCTAAAGACACATGTTGAAAACTTAGAGAATTTAGTAAGCTACTTAGGATTAAAAAACATATATTTTGTTGGGCAAGATTGGGGTGGCCCAATTTTAGGTGCATATACTTTACGTGATAAAAAAAATATTAAAGGTATGTTTTTGATCAATACAATTCTTGGATATAGTAGAACTGAAAAACCAAAAGAATTAACCCCCTGGTTTAAATGGATAAAGAAAAATGAAGAAAATGGTACTCTAGAGGGAATATTAGGAGAATTAAANACAACTATTTTATCAATAATGAAAATATTGAATTTTACAAATAGCTCTATAATTGATGATAATTGGATTAAAGCATATGCTTCGCCATTTCCAAATAGAGATAGTTGTTTAGGAGCAATCAATTTCCCACTTGATGTTTTGCATGGCAGAATGGTTCCATTTATAATTAATTGCTTGAAAAATGGCGATATGAAATCTTTTTTAGAAATTCCTTCTGAATTAGTCTATGGAATGAAAGATAGAGCAATTTACCCTGATTATGCTATAAAAGATTTTAAAGCTTTATATCCTAATTCAAAAGTAACCAAATTAGAGAATGCTGGTCATTTTTCTCAAGAAGATGAACCATATAAAATTATTGAATTAATAAAGGAATTTGTAAATAANAATTAATGAANAAAGACTTTGTTTTCAAAATTTTAGATGAAGNAGAATGGTTTAATAATGAAAAAGAATACAAAGGGTCTTTAATTGATATAAAAGATGGTTTTATTCATTTGTCTACAAAGAACCAAATATATGAAACATGTAAAAAACATTTTTTTGGAAGAGAAAATTTAATTGTAATTTATTTTAAAATTAAAGATTTAGAGAANNGNTTAAAGTGGGAAAAATCTAGAAACAATGATTTATTTCCACATTATTATGGAAATTTAGAAAAAAAATTAATGTTTGGATTTTTTAAGCTTAGAAGAATNAGTGATGGTAGTCATGAATTTCCTGAANACTTTATCACTGGCAAATTTTTTAATGAATAATTGTCTTGCATTTTTACCAAAAAGATTTCTTTTATTTGGATTATTAATAGCTTCAATAATAACATTTTCTAGTTCCTTTTCATTAAGTGTATTAACATTCCAACCTGTTTCATTGTTTATAACAGCATCTAAAACACCACCATCTACTCCAGATATTGAAGGTACTGCAAATTTTGCGGCTTCAATATAAGATATTCCAAAACCTTCGATAGAATTTTCAACTTTGTAAGATGGCATAATAAATAAATCCGAATTAATTAAAATTTTTTCTTTTGATTTTTCATCAACATAATTTTTAATTTTTATATATTTGTTCAATTTGTAATAATTTATTTGTTCTTTTATTTTTTTTTTCAAATAACCATCACCATAAATTGACCACATGAAATTATTTATCAATTTTTTTTCTATTAAGTTTTTAAGGNCTTTTATTACAGGTAAAAAGCCTTTTCTTTCCTCTAATCTTGAAATAGTAGTTANTATAAGATCTTNTTTATTAGAAGNTTTATTCTNAATTTTAATTTTATCATTTTCTATTTCATAGGTTGGAGGTATGACATGAGTTTTAGATTNAGGAAATTTGNAAATATTTAAAAAAACATTTTTTGTATANGTCGAAGAAGAAATAACTATGCTTACTTTTTCTAATAATTTATTAATTTTATTTTTTTTTGATTTAGACAAAAATTCTTGTCCATGAGCAAGCATTACAACTTTGTTATTTGTATTAGGCAAAGCGTTAAGAGATTTCCAACTATCACAAATAATAATGTCATCTTCTTTTAAATTATTTTTTAATTTAATCCTTTTTATGAATGGTCGAAATATTTTTGGAAATTTAGAAAAAATAAATTCAATTTTATAACTTCTTATGGAATGTGTGTTTGGTATATTATGATCTGGAAAAACATAAGTAGGAATTGTTTTTGAAAAATTTTTTGCTAATGCTGACATAACGCTTTGCATTCCTCCAATACGAGGGGGGAAAGTTTGTGTAACAATTATAACTCTCATTGTGTTGATTATATTCAAATATTTTGTGTAGTATATTATTATTAAATTTTAGAGGATAAGAAAATGTATAAATTAACTTATAGTCCAGCTTCTCCTTATGTAAGGAAAGTCAGATTAGCAGGTCATCTTTCTGATTTAAACGATCAGATTGAACTATTAAATCCAGATCATGCAATTCATATTAAAATGAAATCAAACAATCCATTAGGAAAGATACCAGTTTTAATGACCCCAAACGACCAGTATATTTTTGATAGTCGTGTAATTATTGAATTATTAAATGATATCTCNGGTAAGNTATATCCTANTGATNNTNATAAANAAATNATTTTAACTAANGCTGCTCTTNCNGAAGGTCTTGTTGATGCATCTCTTCTTTANGTTTATTCAATNAGATATGCAGGAGATCAAAAACCATCAGAAGTNTGGCAAAAGCTTCAATTAACTAAGATTGAAAANACTNTAGATTATTTNGATANAAATGTTTTGAATNANTTTNATCCTTCNANCCTATTCATATCACATATAGGTTTAATTGTTGCACTTGATTATTTAAATTTTAGAAAAATTTATGATTGGAAAATGAAAACGAAAAACTTAGATGTATGGCATAAAAAAGTTAGTGATNCTTTGCCTGGCTATAAAGAAACGTATCCAANAGACCCTTCTTAATCTGGCAGNATCAGTACAGCTCTAAAATCATTAACATTCGTTAGAGTTGGCCCGGTATAAATAAGATCATTTGTTTTTTCAAAAAAACTAAATGCATCATTATTATTTAAGNATTTTTTAACATCTAAATTAAGTTTTTTAGAATTTAAAAATGTTTCGTAAGAAAAAAAAGCACCTGCATTATCTTCGCTTCCATCTATTCCATCAGTATCTATTGACAGTCCTAGTATATTTTTATTTCCTTTTAATGTGTTAACCATAGACAGGGCAAATTCTGAATTTCTACCACCTCTACCCAAACCATTTACTTTTACTGTAGTTTCACCACCGGAAAGTAGCAATATAGGTTTTTCTAAGGATATATTTTTATAGTGTTTTTCTTTTGTTATTTTGAGGGCAAGATTTGCCATTCGTTCGCCTTCCTTTGAGGCATTTCCTTCTAGTTTATCTGAAAGAATGATAGGTGAAAAACCAATTTTTTTTGCTAAATTTGANGCTGCTTTAAGTGCTTTTATTGGAGATGCTATTAAATGAAAATTTTTATTTATACCCTTTGGAAGGCTATTATTTTTTATAATAGATAAAATTTCTTTTGATATTTTAATTTTATAATTATCTAAAATTTCAAATAACCTGTTTGGATCATTATTAGAATATATCGTTGGTCCAGACCCAATGAAACTTGGATCGTCTCCAGGAATATCAGAAATTCCATAAGTAATACAATTAGACGGTTTTATTAATTCTAACAATCTTCCTCCTTTAACTGCAGAAATAGATTGTCTAACAATATTCATTTCATCTATAGATGCTCCAGATTTTAGAAGTTCATTATTAATTTTTTGTTTTTCATCAAAATTTATTCCATCAANAGGAAAGCATAACAACGCAGACGCTCCACCTGAAATAAGAAATATTACTAAATCATCTTTAGATGTATTTTTTGCAATTTGTATTATTTTTTTTGTAGCATTATAGCCGTTTAAATCAGGGATTGGATGTGATGCTTCTACTACTTTAATTTTTTTTGTTTTAACAAAATGGTGATATCTTGTTACAACAAAACCCTCTAATTCAAATGGACATTCATCTTCAAAAGCTTTTGCCATACTTCCTGCTGCTTTACCAGCGCCTAAGACATAAATATTTCCTTTTGGCTTTTCTAATAATTTTGGAAAATAATTATCAGGTTTAGATGAGTTGATTGCCTCTTTCATAATAAGGAACAATTGCTGTTTATTATTTTTAATCATAAAAAAATTGTATTAACCTTGAACTAATTTATTATTTTAATTTAATCGTAGTAAAGGGAATTTATATGTCAATTATTGAAGGACAAAAGATTAATAATACTTTTTTTATTTCTATAAATAATCCTAAATCAAAAAACTCGATGGTGCTTGGCTTTCACCCTCAGTTACAAAGCAAAATTGATGAAGCTGAAAATTCAAAAGATATAAATTCTATAATTATTTTTGGTGAAGGCGGTTTCTTTTGTGCTGGAGGAGATCTTAACAGTTTAAAAACCAGAAGAGACATGACAGTACCAGAGAGATTAGAAACTCTTGAACAATTAAACGGAACAATAAAAAAAATTAAAGAATGTTCCAAACCTACAATTGCGGCAGTTGAAGGTGGGGCCGCAGGTGCAGGTGTTTCTCTTGCAATGGCATGTGACTTCTTGATTATGTCAGATAAGAGTTTTTTATCTCTTGCTTATGTAAAAATTGGTCTTACTCCTGATGGTGGGGTTACAAAACTTTTAGCTGAAGTTTTGCCAAAACAAATTTTGTCAGAAATGGCATTAATTGGAGATCGAATTTTTGCAAAAAAATTATTTGATCTAGGTTTTTTAAATTTAATTTCAGANGCNGGTGAAGTTAAATCAGATGCTTTAAANTTTTCTGAAAAATTTAAAAACTTACCTCAAAATGCAATGTTTAGAATAAAAACATTAATTCATCATTCTTATGATAATAATTTTGACAATCAAATGAAATTAGAAGCGAATTTAATGGCTGATTCACAAGGAGATAAAGAAAGCATGGAGGGTATAGATTCTTTTCTAGAAAAAAGAGATCCAAATTTTTCAAAATTCAGATCATAAATTTGGCATTTTATTTGCTCTAGTTATGAATGGTATTAATAAAAAATCTATTTTTCATTCTAATATTACTATTTTCTAAATCTGCCTTTTCAAAATTAAATTATTCTGACACTTGTCAAAAAGAAATAAATATTATTGAAAAGCAAATTGATATTCCAAAAGGTTTATTGACTGCAATTGGAAAAACTGAATCTGGAAGATTTAGAAATGACAAGACTGTTGTAATTTGGCCTTGGACAATAAATACAGGTAAAAAAAGTTTATTTTTTGACAATAGATTGCAAATGAAAAATTTTGTTACAAATGAAATAAAAAATGAAAATTATAATTTAGATGTTGGCTGCATGCAGATAAATTTAAAATGGCATGGGTCGAAGTTTAAAAATACATTGGATGTATTGGACCCAATGGTAAATGTTTCTTATGCAACTTCGTTTTTATATGAATTGTATTCAAACTTTGGTAACTGGGATGAGGCTATAAAAAGATATCATTCATCTAAACCTGAAAAAAATTTAAAATACCATCAAAAAGTTTTAGCAAATTGGAAGTTTAAAAACAGAAAACAAGAAGAAATTAAAGTTGCTAAATTAGACAATTTAGAGAGCCACATTAAAAATTTTCAACCTAGATTGTATGATAACTTAAAAAAAATTATGTACTTTAGAAATGTTTTTATGCAACAATCTGATAATTAAACTTATAATTAATTAAAGATAAAAAATGGTGTTAATATGGATGTACATAATTCTCTAATTTCAAGAAGGTCAGTAAGACGTTTTCTCTCAAAAGAAGTTGATAATAGCAAAATCAAAAAGATTTTAGAAGGTGCTGCTTTTGCACCTAGTGGTCATAACATTCAACCTTGGCATGTTTATGTTGTCACTGGCGAGAAAAAGAAAAAAATTACAGATGAAATTATAAAATCAATTGAAAATGGAGAAGCAAAAGATTTTAAGCAAGAATTTGAATATTATCCTACTGAATGGTATGAGCCTTATATCTCAAGAAGAAGAGCTGTAGGTTTCGAACTCTATAAACTACTTGGCATAGCTAAAGAAGATTACGATGCCAGAAATAAGCAAATGCAAGAAAATTTTCATTTTTTTGGTGCTCCTGTCGGTATGTTTATAACTATGGATAGAAGACTTGCAGAAGGAACTTTTATTGATTTAGGTATGTTTATTCAAAGTATTTTGGTAGGTGCAAGAGGAGAAGGATTACACACTTGTGGTCAAGTAGCTTTCACAAAATTTCATACTATACTGAGTAAAGAATTAGGATTTGATGAAAATGAAATGTTAGTATGCGGTGTATCAATTGGTTATGAAGATGAGAATGCACCAGAAAATAAATTGAGAGTCGAAAAATTAAAACATGACCAGTTCTCAACATTTATCAATTAATTTTCATGAAATTATTTAATATTGAGGCTTCAAGAAATTTAACTTTACCAGATATGTACATTAATATTGGTCATTTCCTTGATCATTTCATGATGTTGATTTTTGCTAAAGCTG
>NZIY01000076.1 GCA_002691795.1 SAR116 cluster bacterium | reverse complement strand
TTTTTGTTTATCACATAGAGCCTGCCTCTGCGCCTTACAACTTGACAGTTTCTATCTCTAGCTTTAAGTGTTTTTAAAGAACTAACAACTTTCATATGAACCTCATATTTTGAATATAATAAAATTTTGCTTAGGTCAAGATGAATTATCTCATATCAACATCACATCCGCCTAGCCCACAATAACCATTAGGATTTTTCGAAAGATATTGTTGGTGATATTTTTCAGCATAGTAAAAGTTTTTGAAACTTTCAATCTCAGTTGTAATATGTGAAAAACCACTTTGGATTAATAACTTTTCATATTTTTTCTTTGTTGATTCAGCTAAATTAAATTGCTCTTTTTTAGTGGTAATAATAATTGACCTATATTGCGTACCAAAATCATTTCCTTGTCTCATGCCTTGAGTAGGATTATGCCCTTCCCAAAACTCTTTAAGCAAAGTATATAATTCAATTATATTTGGGTCATAGACGACCTTAACTACTTCTGCATGATTAGTATCACCATAACAAACGTCTTCATAGGTAGGGTTTTCAGTAGAACCTGCTGCGTAACCAACAGCCGTTACAAGTACACCATTTAACTTCCAAAAAAGTTTTTCAGCTCCCCAAAAACATCCCATTCCAAAATATATTTTTTCAGCTGTTGTTGCATCAAAGTTGATATCTCTTTGAAATATATTATTTATAGTCTCCATAATAATAAATATATGTCTGTAATTACAAACTATCAATAAATTTTAAAATTAAACTTGAATAAATTAGATTTATCTCTGATAAAGCGATTATGAAAAATGATATTTATGGAATTGAAAAATGGGGTAAAATATTTTTTAAAATACTTAAAAATGGTAATTTAGGACTTTTAAATCCTCTTAAAAAAAGTAATCCACCTGTTGACTTAACTTCTATAATAAAATCACTAAATAAAAATCTTTCTCCTCCATATATCATTAGGGTCGCCGATTATTTGGAATATATGATTAATGATATTAACGATAGTTTTAATAAATCAATTAGAAGTATAGGATATAAAAATAAATTTAAGAGTATTTACCCAATAAAAGTTAATCAACAATCACAAGTAGTTAAAAATGTTATAAAGTTTGGTAAAAAATTTAACTCAGGGCTTGAAGTTGGATCTAAAGCTGAATTATTGATTGCTCTCAGTCAAAATTTAACAAAAGATGCTTTGATCGTTTGTAATGGAACTAAAGATAAAGAATTTATAAACCTTTCTTTGCTTGCCAATAAAATTGAAATTAAAACAATTATTGTAATTGAAAGTCTAAGAGAATTAGATTTGATAATTAAAATATCTAACTTGCTTAAAATAAAGCCTTTACTGGGCATAAGAATAAAACTTACTAACGTTGTAAGTGGAAAATGGTCACAATCAAGTGGTGATAGAAGCGCGTTTGGATTACCAGTTAATAAAATTACCGAGGCCCTTAATAAGCTAAAATTAAACAATCTATTAGATTGCTTAATTCTTCAACATTCTCATTTAGGTAGCCAAGTACCAGATATAATAGAAATAAGAAAATATACTCAAGAAGCTTGCAGGTTCTTTATTGAAATTTTTAATTATGGAGCACCATTAAAATATCTTGATTTGGGCGGAGGACTTGGAGTTGACTATACAGGAGAAAATAAATCAAAATTTCATTCAATTAACTACACAATGGAAGAATATTGTTTTAATATTGTTGAAACTCTAAAACTTGAATTAGATAAAGTAAAAATCAATCATCCAATTATTATAACTGAATCTGGTAGAGCAACAGTAGCTCCAAGTTCAATTTTAATTTTCAATATTTTAGATACAACAATTTTTAATGTAAAATCATGTCCTAAGCTTAATAAAGCTGATCATATTTACTTATCTTACATGATACAAATTTTGAAATATATTACTTTTGATAGAATTCAAGAATGTTTTAATGACCTTAATTATTATAGAGACGAATTGAGAATTTTATTTAGAAATGGACAAATTAATTTATCTGAAATTTCAAAAGTTGAAAAAACATATTTATATGTTTTAAACCAAATAAAAAAATTTGTTAAAAAAAATCAATTAAGTTCTAACCCTATAAATAGTAAACTTAAAAATTTAGCTGATATATATCATGGAAATTTTTCACTATTTCAAAGTTTACCTGATATGTGGGCCATAGATCAATTACATCCAATTGCACCAATTCAAAAACTTAACCGTAAACCAAATAGAAATGTTATCATAAATGATATCACTTGCGACAGCGATGGTGTAATTTCAAAATTTGTATTGAAGAATGGCATAAGTGACACTTTACCTTTACACGATATAAAAAACAATGATGAGTATTATTTAGGTGTATTTTTTATTGGTGCATATCAGGAAACTCTTGGTGATCTCCACAATTTATTTGGTGACACTAACATCTCTACAGTTAAACTTGAAGATAATGGTAAATTTAAAGTAATTCATGAACAAACAGGTGATAAAATATCACAAGTCTTAAATTATGTTGAATATTCTTCTAATGAAGTTTTGAATACCTTTACTGGAATAACGGAAAAATTTCACAAAAAAAATGTAATAAATTCAAAAGAAAAAAATCAATTGTTAAAAAATTTTAAAGCGTCTATAGATGGATATACTTATTTTGAATAATAAATAGAGGTCATATTGGGAAAAGTTCTTGTTATTGGTGCTGGAGGTGTGTCTTCTGTTACAATTCATAAAATGGCTCAATTAAAAGACCAATTTAAAGAAATCATACTAGCTAGTAGAACAATCCAAAATTGTAAAAAAATTAAAAACAAAATTAAATCAAAATTTAATATAGATATAAAAATTGAAGAACTAGATGCAGACAATGTTTCTGAAACTTCAAATATAATCAGTAAATATAACCCTGAATTGGTAATCAACTTAGCATTACCTTATCAAGACCTAAATATAATGGAAGCTTGTTTAAATAAAAATGTCCATTATCTTGACACTGCTAACTATGAACCTCGTGATGAAGCAAAGTTTGAATACAAATGGCAATGGGATTTAAGAGAAAAGTTTGTAGAAAAAGGGTTAATGGCATTATTAGGATCAGGCTTTGATCCTGGTGTTACAAATGTATATACATCGTACATAAATAAACATTATTTTGACGAAATAAACTATTTAGATATTTTAGATTGTAATGGTGGAGAACATGGTCAACATTTTGCAACAAACTTTAATCCTGAAATAAATATAAGAGAAATCACTCAAGAGAGTAAATTTTTTGAAAATGGTAAATGGATAAATGGTATTCCATTATCTGAAAAAAAAGAATTTGATTTTCCTGAAATTGGAAAAAAAAATATGTACCTTATGTACCACGAAGAACTTGAAAGTCTCGTAAAAAATTTTAAGACTATTAAAAAAGCTAGGTTTTGGATGACATTTGGTGATTCATATTTAAATCATCTCAACGTTTTACAAAATATTGGGCTCACCTCTATCAAACCAATCAAATTCAAAAATACTGAAATAATTCCTTTAGAGTTTTTAAAAGAGGTGTTACCAGATCCAAGTTCATTAGGAAAAAATACAAAAGGAAAAACTTGCATTGGCACAATAGTCACTGGTTTAAAAGACAATAAAACTAAAACAATATATTGTTACAATGTCTGTGATCATAAGAAGTGTTTTGAAGAAGTTGAAAGCCAAGCAGTATCATACACTACAGGTGTTCCTGCAATGATTGGGTCTTTATTAATGTTAAAAAAAATATGGTTCAAACCAGGAGTATGGAATCTAGAACAATTTGATCCAGATCCGTTTATTAAATATTTAAATTTATATGGTCTTCCAAATAAAATTATTGAATTAGATGAGCCTCTTGATTTCTGATATGCTTCCAACAGTCAAAATAGATAAAAAATATTTTCAAAAGCTTGATCTATCAAAATTACCAACGCCATGTTACGTTATTGATATAAAAGTTCTTAAAGAAAATTTAGAATTATTTAATAAGTTAAAAATTAACGCTGATGTTAAAATACTTCTCGCTCTTAAAGCATTTTCTCTTAAACACCTTTTCCCGATTATATCTGACAGCTTAGATGGAGTATGTGCTTCTGGCCTTAATGAAGCAAAACTTGGAAGAAAATATTTTAATGGTCTTGTAAGTACGTATTCACCTGCATTTAAAGCAAATGAATTTGATGAAATAGTTAAATATTCAGATCATGTAATATTTAACTCTAAATCCCAAATTGATAAATTTAAAAATTTATGCTTTGGTCAAAATCTTGATATGGGTTGCAGAATAAATCCTTTATATTCAGAAGTCGAAGTTCAAAAATATAATTCTTCAAATATAAACTCTAGATTAGGAGTGCATATAAATCTACTTGATCAATTAGATGTCCAATCCCTAAAAGGAATTCATTTTCATTCTCTGTGTGAACAGAATTTTGATACATTAGAAAATACATGGAACAATGTTTGGCCATTTGTTAAAAATTTTGTAAAAAATTTAAATTGGATCAATTTAGGTGGTGGTCACCATATAACAAGATCAGATTATGATTTAAAAAAATTAACTGATTTCCTTTTAAATTTAAAAAGAATAACAAATTGTCAAATAATTTTAGAACCTGGTGAAGCTGTGGTTTTTGAATCTGGGATCTTAGTAGGTGAAATTATTGACTATATAGATGGAGATAAAAATAGCATACCTAATATTGGAATTACAGACATTAGTCCTGTTTGTCATATGCCAGATGTAATAGAAGCACCTTATAGACCTCCATTAATGAATGAGCCCTCTTATGGAGAAAAGGTGATTTTAGGTGGTCCAAGTTGTCTAGCCGGTGATATAATTGGGGAATATAATTTTAAAGAAAAGCCAAAATTAGGTCAAAAAGTTGTTTTTTTAGATCAAGCGCATTATACCTTAGTAAAAACTAATTTCTTCAATGGGATAAATCATCCATCTGTTATATTATGGGATAGTGATACTAATGATTTTGATATTATTAAATNTTTTTCCTNTGATGATTTTGAGGCAAGAAATTAAAGCGAGAAAAAAATGAAGAAATTTTTTTTTGAAGAAGAATTATCAAAAAAAGAAATGAGTTATGAATTCTCTAAATTTCACGTTTTACCTATNCCACTTGAAAAAACTGTGNCTTATGGAAAAGGAACATCTAAAGCNCCGCAAGCTATTATAAGTGCAAGCAATCAACTAGAAAGAGAAGAAAATAGCCCATGTGATTTTGGTATNTATACACATAATGAATTAGATTGTTCACTATCNTTTNANAATATATTTAAAAATTTAGAGNAAATAACAAGTGAAGTTTGTANTANAGATAAAATACCNGTTTCTATAGGAGGTGAACATAGTCTAACNTATGGCATTATAAATGGATTTAAAAAAAAATACNTTACGTCTAAAGAAGAATTTGGNGTATTACAATTTGATGCTCATGCTGACTTAAGAAAAGAATACAATGGAAGCGAAGATTCGCATGCNACTGTAATGTATAAATTAATTAAAGAACAAGTTAAAATATTTCAAATTGGNGTAAGAGCTATATCTAAAGATGAGATNAAANTCAGAAATGAATTAAATATTGATTNTAAATCTGTNAANGATTGTAGAAANAATATTGATATNTTGTTACCTGCNNATTTTCCAGAAGACATNTATATAACNTTTGATGCTGATTGTCTAGATCCNTCAATAATGCCNGCAACTGGAACACCCGTTCCAAACGGATTTTACTATGATGAAGTTTTTTTAATTTTAAAAAANCTTACAANAGATAGAAATATTATTGGATTTGANTATGTAGANTTTTCTCCAATTAAAAATTTTCATGCATATGATTTTACTTCAGCNAATATCGTTTATGATTTAATGAAATTATGTTTAAAATCATAAAATATCTTGTAACCATTTTTCAGCATCTAGAGCAGCCATACAACCCATGCCTGCTGCAGTAATAGCTTGTCTATAAATTTTGTCTACACAATCACCAGCAGCAAAAACGCCATCAATATTGGTATGAGTTGTTCCTTTTTCTCTAACTTCAATATATCCTTCATTATCTAATTTTATTTCATTTTGAAAGCATTTAGTTGANGGTACGTGACCAATAGCTACAAANGCGCCATCAGCTTTAATTNTATGATTTGATTGATCAATTGTAGACATTAAATCAAGGCTNTTTAAACCTTTTTCATCGCCAACAAAATCATTTACAACTTTGTTCCATATAAAATCTACATTAGTTCTTGCAAAGATTCTATCTTGAAGTATTTTTTCTGCTCTTAAATTNTCTCTTCTATGAATTAGAGTAACTTTAGCACATAAATTAGATAGATATAATGCTTCCTCTACCGCTGTGTTTCCTCCACCAATAACGACGACATTCTTGTTTTTATAAAAAAAACCATCACACGTCGCGCAAGCCGATACGCCTTTACCATTATATTTTTTTTCACTATCAAGACCAAGCCATCTCGCTTGTGCTCCTGTNCAAATTATAATTGATTTAGCTTTGATTACCTTTCCACTATCACAATTAATTATTTTTATTTCTTTACTAAAGTCTACATTGATAGCTANTTCATTTATTATCTCTGCACCAACATTTAAAGCCTGATTTTTCATCTGGTCCATTAACCAAGGTCCTTGTACAACATCCGAAAAACCAGGAAAATTTTCAACATCAGTTGTAATTGTTAATTGACCACCAGGCTGAAGTCCTTCAAGTATCAAAGGTTTTAAATTAGCCCTAGCTGCGTATATCCCAGCTGTAAGACCAGCAGAACCAGTNCCAATAATAACTAAATCTCTAATTNNTTCACTCATAATAATTTATCCCCTTTAAACACNACCGTTTTTTGACCATTTAAAAAAATTCTTCCTTCGCTGAAGTTTTTAATTGCTTTATAGAGAACTCTTGATTCTATATCTTTTCCAATTGAAACTAAATCTTTTGGTCCTAACTCATGATCTACCTTTTCTATATCTTGTTCAATTATAGGTCCCTCATCTAAATTTTGATTCACGAAGTGGGCTGTTGCTCCAATAATTTTTACACCCCGTTCATATGCTTGATGGTATGGCTTNGCACCTTTGAAACTTGGTANAAAACTATGATGAATATTGATAATTTTTCCATAAAATTTATTAACAAATTCTTTCGATAAAATTTGCATATATCTTGCTAGAATAATTAATTCAATATTATTATTATTTACAAAATCAAAAACTTTTTTCTCTTGCTCTAATTTGTTTGCATTAACTGGGAAATGATGAAATTGAATATTTTCTATCAAGGTAATTTCTTTTAAGTCATTATGATTAGATATGACCGCAGGAATAATTAAATTTAAATTTTTATTTTTAACTTTATTAAAAAGTTCAATTAAACAATGATCAAATTTTGAAACCATTANAAGAGCTCTGGTAGGTTTTTTTATAGGCGAAATTTTAAAATTACCATCAAATATCTTTGATAATTTTTCAAAACTTTTTTCTATGTCTTTTATCTTTAATACGTTTGGTATTTGAAAACTTTGCCTTATAAAAAAACTNTTAGTATCCTGATCTGTATATTGTTTAGATTCAATAATATTACAATTATTTTCAGCTAATAANGTTGAAATTTTAGATACTATTCCGATTCTATCTTTGCAACTAAATCTTAATAAATATATTTTTTCCTGATCCATATCTTTTTATAAGGCATAGAATAATATATTTAAATTAAATTTTTTGAAATTATCTCAATAAATTCATTTGATTTTTCTACATGCAACCAATGGCCAGCATCATTCACTTTTTCAAATTTTAAATTTGAGAANAATCTTTGAAAATCTTTTTTAAAATTTTCNTTCAAATAGCTACTCTTTTCCCCGTAAATACAAATAGTTTTGATTACAGAAGCTTTTAAGTCAACTTCATTTGGAAACCCTCGTAGATCTGACATCCCTGATTTAATTGTTTTTAAATTTAAAGACCAAACATATTTTTCATTATTCAATTTTAGATTTTGTAACAAAAATGATCTTAAATTTTTATCTTTAATGTTTTTAGATAATTCTGTGTCTACTTCAATTCTGCTTTTGCATGCATCAATGTCAGTATTTATTANATNATCAACTATTTCATTTTCTTCNGATGGGTATTCAACTGGAGCTATATCTACAACAAATAATTGATCTACAAAATCTGGATAATTAAGAGTAAACAACATACCTAACTTTCCACCCATAGAGTGCCCAATGATTGAAAATTTTAANATATTTTTTTTATTTATAAATTGATAAATATCGTTAACCATTANTTGGTAAGATATATTTAATGNTGAATTGTTATCTCCATGATTTCTAAGGTCAAAAACAATGAATATTCCATNTATTATAGAACTCATTTTTAAAACAATAGAATGCCAATTTTTTGCTCTACCAAAAAGTCCGTGAAAAATAAAAGTTATTCTTTCATTTAACAAANATTTATAATTTTCATNACTTACCTGATGACCGTCTTTGTATATTGTATAATGCATTTTTTACAATTTATATTTAATTTAACAAAATTTTGTCGTATTAATTAATATACATATGAGGACAATTATGGCAAATGTAATAAATTTGAATGAACACAAGAAAAACACACTNGANNAACAGATATTAACNAAAATAAAATTGTGTAGAATAAGAGATGATATTGAAGAAAAGCTCAATAATTATTCAAAGTTAGAAAATAAT
>NZIY01000075.1 GCA_002691795.1 SAR116 cluster bacterium | reverse complement strand
GGAAAAGAAATAAAAACATTTGATGGTAAAGAATATGTTTTAGAAAAATCGCTTAAAGCTGATTTTGCTCTTATAAAAGCAGAAGCTTCTGATCGTTATGGTAATTTAATATACAATAAAACTGCTAGAAATTTTAATCCTATTATGTGTATGGCTGCTAACCAAACGATAGTTCAAGTAAAAAGAATTGAAAAAGAAGTAAATATGGATCCAGAGAAAATCATTACACCAGGTATTTTTGTTAATAAGGTAACTATTGTGAATGATCCAATTATAGAAAGTATTGCAATTGACAATGGGGAGATATATCCATGAATGAATTAATGAATGTAGGTTGGACCAAAGACGAAATTGCAGAAAAAATTGCTAATGAATTCCCTCATGGTTCATATGTTAATTTAGGTATTGGCATGCCAGAGTTGGTGTCAAAATTTGTGGATGATAATAAGGAAATTATTTATCATTCAGAAAATGGTCTTTTAGGTATGGGGCCACCTGCTAATGAAAATGAATTAGATTTTGAGTTAATCAATGCAGGAAAAAAACCGGTTACTATTTTACCTGGAGGTAGTTATTGCCATCATGCAGATAGTTTTTCTATGATAAGAGGTGGTCATATTGATTATTGTGTTTTAGGCGCAATGGAGGTTTCAGAGAATGGTGATCTTGCAAATTGGACTACTGGAAAAGGAATTCCTGCTGTTGGTGGAGCGATGGATTTAGTTGTTGGTGCTAAAAATGTTTTTGTTATGTCTCAACACACAACAAAAGATGGTAATTCAAAATTTCTAAAAAAATGTTCTTTACCTCTTACTGGAAAATCTGTAGTGACAAGAGTTTATTCTAATTTAGCTACATTAGATATAACTCCCGATGGATTTAAATTAAATGAAATTTGCGAACAAATTGACTTTGATTTTTTGCAAAAAGTAACAGATGCAAAAATATTACCTAATTAATCATAATATTTAACTTTATCACTGTTTATCAATTCAACTATTTTTTGTGGTATTTTTAGACCATTTTGAACTTCAGCGTCTCTTCCTTTTTCGATTTCTGTAACCCTTTGAACTTTTTTAGCAATTTCATCAATTCTTTCAAAAGGAATTACTGCGACACCATCAACATCTCCAATAATTAAATCACCGGATTTAACTAACATTCCTCCAATTGTAATGGGAAAACCAATTTTAGCTGGACCACTGTTATAAGGAGAATTTGGATTTATGCCTGTGCAAAAGCAAGGAACTTTTGTTTCAATTACTCCATTATAATCTCTAATAGGGCCGTCAGTTACGATAGCTTTTCCACCATTATTTCTTATCATGCCAATAATGCTGTCACCTACTGATGCTGTTTCTTGCCAACCATTAACTGTATTAACAATTATATCATTAATTTTGATTTCATTTAATACTATTTGCATTCCTAAAACATCAGCTGCACCACTTTCAACAGTAAGAGCAGAACCAACTATATGAAGGTTTTTATCCGAATCATCTAAAAGTTTTATATTACCATTTAGTGCAGCATAACCTTCAAGGGCATCGCATATAAAACCAGTTGGAACATTATGAAATAATGCTAATTGCTCTGAGGTTGGTTTATTTTCTTGTTTAATTTTTTTTATTTGAATTAATGGAGGATTTTCGATCATTTTTTACCTTTTTATTTTTACAAATTAAATTTTTATAATATTAATATTATATAAACTTTATTTAAAACCAAATTCTATATGATAAATTTAATGGATAAATATCCTAGGGTTCTTGATTTGATTACAAAGGCAAAAAAAAGGTTGCCTCATTTTGCTTCTGAATATCTTTTTTCTGGAACGGGCTATGATTTAGCTATTAAAAACAATACAGAGATTTTAAAAAATATTTTTCTTACACCAAAATATGTTCAAGGTGTGGTTGAACCAAATTTAAAAGTAAATCTTTTTGGTTCTACATATGATGCTCCATTTGGTGTGGCCCCAGTAGGTCTGACCGGTTTGATTTGGCCTCGTGCAGAGAAATATCTAGCAAAAATGTCTGTTAAAAATAATATTCCTTTTACATTATCAACCGTTGCCTGTGCCTCAATAGAAGATACGGCAAAACATTTGGATGGAAAAGGTTGGTTTCAACTTTATCCTCCTGATGATAAATCAATTCGTAATGATTTATTAAAAAGAGCTAAAAATTCAAATTATAAAGTGCTAGTTGTTACAGCTGATATTCCGGCATCTAGTAGACGAGAAAGGCTGAGATTGGCTGGTGTATCCGTTCCTCCGAAAAATAACTTAAGGACGTTTTATCATGCTGCAATTAGACCGTCATGGTCTATTCAAACTTTAACAAATGGTTTGCCAAAATTTGGAACAATGGATCAATATACCGATGGTAACTGGCATGGCACAAAAAAGGTCAAAGCTGGTTTTGCCGGAAGTCAAATGAAAAGATTTTTAGATTGGGATTACTTAAAAGAAGTAAAAGATATTTGGAAAGGGCCAGTTGTATTAAAGGGTATCATGCATTCTGATGATGCAGTAAAAGCCTCTAGAATTATTGACTGTATTTATTTATCTAATCATGGTGGAAGGCAACTTGATTTAGCTCCAAGTCCTATACAAATTCTTCCAGATGTTAGAAAAAATCTGAAAAAAGATTTCCCTATTATTATAGATAGTGGGTTTTATTCTGGGCAAGATATGTGTAAAGCAATTATGTTAGGTGCTAACTTTGTTATGACAGGTAGACCTTTTTTCATTGGCATGGCAGCTTTAGGGGAACCAGGTGCTCAACATGTTCATGATATAATAAAAGATGAAATCCAAAATGTTATGGAGCAAGTTTGTTGCAAAGATATTAAAAGTTTGCCAAAAGAAAAACTTTCTATAAATAATAATTTCTATCTTAAAGATTTAAATTAAATTAAATTTGATCAAATCTTTTACCAGGTAATACCATTTCTTGACCAGTCTTTACATGAAGTAAACTCGGTAGATTATTTTTATTTGACCATTCTTTTGCAGTTTTGAATTTATCAATAAATTCGTCCGTTTTATCTACTTTAATACCAATTCCACCCATAGCGTCAGCAAATTTTGCAAAATCTGGATTTTTTAAACCTGTATGTTTGTATTTACCTTGATAATTTTTATGTTGATGCATTCTTATAGTCCCGTACATCTCATTATCAATAACAATTATTACTATACCGGCGTTGAATTGGACTGCAGTGGCAAATTCATTATGCGTCATTTGAAAACAACCATCACCTGCGAATGCAATAACATTTGAGTTTTTAAATCTCAATTTTGCAGCGATTGCCGCAGGAACACCATAACCCATTGACCCTGAAATCGGTGCTAATTGAGTTTGTATTTGTGTAAATCTAAACAATCTATGAACCCAAACAGCATAATTACCAGCACCATTGGTAATTATTGTTTTTTCATCGATTTCAGATTTTAATTCTCTAATGCACCTTGTTAAGTCTACTCCAGAATTAGGTGCAAGAAGATTTTGATCTCCCCATTCCAAATAGTTTTGATGTAAACGGTCACAATTATTTTCTTTTTTGAAGAAATCCGTATTACTTAAATTTTCAATTGTATTTTTTAGACTTTTAATAAAATTAATTGGATTAGAAACTATTCCAAGATTAGGCTTATAGATCTTACCTATTTCTTCAGGCCCAGGGTGAATATGAGCTAAAAACTTTTTATTTTGAGGTATATCTAAAAGTGTAAAAGCTTGTGATGGGTTTTCACTTAGCCTATTTCCCAATAAAGTTATAAAATCACTTTCCTTAATATTTTTTATAACTTCAGGATTTACTCCAAGCCCAAGATCTCCAGCATAATTTTTGTGTAAGTTATTAAAAAAACTTTGTCTTCTATGAGAAGTATATATAGGGACGTTTGTAAGTTCTGAAAATTTTTCAAGGTTTAAGGTAGCTTCTTTTGACCAAACTGAACCACCTACAATGATAACAGGATTTTTAGAAGATTTTAATTGTTCTACGTATATTGCTAAATCTTCATTGGTTGGCCCTGATTTTGGAACAGAAACAAAATCAATAGGATTTTCATCAACTTCATCTCTCAACATATCCTCTGGTAGTGTTATTATTACAGGCCCTGGCCTGCCGCTTAAGCAAATATGAAATGCTCGTGAAAGAATTTCAGGTATTCTCTGTGCTTCTTGAATTTCGAATACCATTTTACACATGCCGCCAAAAAGTTGTTGATAATCAACCTCTTGAAATGCATCTCTTGCAAACATCTTTCTTTCAACTTGACCAACAAACATTATTAAAGGTGTGCTATCCTGTTGAGCTATATGGATACCAGATGCAGCATTTGTTGCTCCAGGGCCTCTAGTTACAAAAGCAATTCCTGGTCTTCCTGTAAGCTTGCCATCCGCTTCTGCCATAATAGAAGCTCCACCTTCATGTTTACATAAAATAGTCTCAATAGAAGTGTCTTGTAAACCATTCATGACTGACAAATAACTTTCACCAGGTACACAAAATACTCTCTCCACTCTTTGTTTTTCTAAAATTTTTACAATTAATGTTCCAGCTTCGATCATACTAATTCCTTATTTTATTTGAATTTTTCTCTATAAGGAGAGCCATCAGGCATCATATCTAAAGATACATCAAGTATCAAATGATAAAGTAGGTAAGAAGATAAAGTTTTGCCATGTCTGTCAAGTCTTAAGGAACTATTTACTCCACCTCCAAGAGCATTTTGAATAACAAAATTTAAAGCCATTAAATTTGATAATTCGTATCTTTTTACGCTTGTAGCGCCAAAATGCTTAAAAATAGATAAAACGATATCTTCTGTTGCATTTTCTCGTATGTTTTTCCAGCCATATTTATTATAAGAAATTAAAGAAACATTCGATACATCTCCTTTGTCTCCAGCCCTGCTATGAGCTATAGAATGAACGGGTAATTGTATTTTTTTTAACATCTTCATCCTAGGTAAAACTTTAAAGAATTAATTAATTTATTTAACATGTTAAATTAAATCAAGATTTAATTAAATTATTTCTATATTTATTTGTGGTTCTACAATTTTTCTATCAATTAAGATTGATGCTGTTGATGATTCTTTAGTGATGGCAGTCCTTGCACCTCCTCCAGCAGATGGGCCAGAACAATAAAGAGAGTAAGTTTCAGCTACAAATTGTTCGGCATCTTCTTTTTTTTCAAAAAAACCTGCTGATCTTATCCTATAATCTCCATCTGATTCATTATAGTAATTACTTTCTTCACTAGATGAAAAATGAACCGAGCCTGCGCCAATAATATCAAATCTAGTTTTGCCTTGTAATCCAATTTTTTGGATTCTTTTTTCAATGACTTCTAGAGCTAATTTGGCTCTTTGAAGTGCATTTGGTCCAGCATAACTCATTTCAGCCTCTCCCATGAAACCACTTTCAGAACATATAGTAGCTTTTAGAAGCTCTGGTTTTTTATGACCAACAGCTCCTTTGATTAATANCTTATTAGGTTCTTTTTCAATCAAATTTAGTTCAGACATGTCTGCAACTACATCTGGAACAATATACTGATTAGGATTATGAGTTTCATAGAGTAGCTGTTCAGTTATTGTTGCTTTATTGACTAAACCACCAGTATTTTTAGGTTTAGAAATAAAAAAATTACCATTTTCATGGAATTCTGCAATTGGAAAGCCAACATTATATAAATCTGGTACATCTTTAAAGCCTGGATCTGCAAAATAGGCACCAGTTACCTGCGCTCCACATTCTAAAAGATGTCCACAAATAGTTCCGGATGAAAGCATGTTTAAATCATTTTTATTCCAACTGANCTCATGAATTAATGGACCCAAAGCTAGAGCACTATCGACAGATCTTCCAACTATAACAATATCTACATCTTTTTTTAGCGCATTAGCTATTGGAAAGGCACCTAAATAAACATTAGCAGCAGTAATTTTTGAGTTTTTTATATCAAGCCCTTCCATAGTAGGGGAGTGAAGAATATCTCTTTCGCTCATATAATTTAAAATATCGTCCCCAAGAACGACTGCAATTTTAGGTTTTCTAATTTTTTTTTCTTCTGCTATTTCAATTATTCTTTTTGCTGCTCCAAGGGGATTAGCGGCCCCCATATTTGANACAATTTTTANTTCATGTTCTAAACAATCTTGCAATATTGGTTTTATATAATAGTCCAGATATGGAGAATATCCTTTAGATGCATCATCAACTCTATATTGTTGTGCAATAGCAAGTGTTCTTTCAGCTAAAACCTCAAACATTAGATATTTTGGTTCGTTTATACTTTTGAAATCTTCAACAATAGGAATTGATGCATCATATCTGTCCCCAGCAAAACCAGCACCACAACCTATATAAACTTTTTTTGACATTGTCATATAATTGAACATAATTTATTTTATGTAAACTTGTTTTTAACTATGATTGGAGAACTTTATGTCAAAAATAGCTATTGTTACTGGTGCAGGTACCGGTGTAGGTCAAGTTGTAGCAAAAAAGCTAACTGAAGACGGAATGAATGTAATGCTTGTTGGAAGAAGGCTTGAAAAACTAGAGGAAACAAAAGCTATTTGTAAGGGCAATGTAGAGATATTTTCATTAGATGTAAGTAAGCCGGATGATGTTGAAAAGTTTTATAAAAATATTGAAAGTACATATGGCAGGTTAGATGTGCTTTTTAACAATGCTGGAGTTGGTATTCCTGCCAAGACTATGGATCAAATATCATTTGATGAATGGAAATATGTGGTAGATATAAACCTTAATGGTATGTTTTTGTGTGCAAAGTATGCTTTTGATTTAATGAAGAGACAAAGTCCTCAAGGTGGCAGAATTATAAATAATGGCAGTGTATCATCAATGACACCTAGGCCAGGCTCAATTGCATATACATCAACAAAACATGCGATAACAGGAATGACAAAAACAATATCTTTGGATGGTAGACCTTTTAAAATTGTATGCAGTCAAATTGATATTGGAAATGCTGAAACTCCAATGACCCAAAGAATGAAAGAAGGAGTTCCTCAAGCCACAGGTAAAACTGCCGTAGAGCCTGTATTTGATGCTAATCACATTGCAGAAGCAATATCTTCTATATGCAAAATGCCATTAAATACGAATGTTTTAAACATGACAATTATGGCTAATGATATGCCATTTGTTGGAAGAGGATAAACTTATAAAACTTTTTTAATTACCGGGAAATAAAGATCTCCATAACCTTCCTTGATTGCTTTAGTAAATAAATTGTCAATGGTTATGTTGCCAGGTGTTTTTAATCCCATTTGATTAGCCATTTCTAAAGCATAAGATAAGTCTTTTTGAGCGTATTTTACTGAGAATGCTGGATTNGGGAAATTATCTGGAGCAATACTCTTTAAACCATGATTTTTTAGAGCAAAGCTATCACCGGAACAATTAGAAATGTTTTTAAATAATGTTGTTGTATCAATTTTATAATGTTCAGCAATTTTAGATGCCTCTGTGAGGGCTAAAACATTTTGAAAAAGAATCATATTATTTATAATTTTTGTAAATTGGCCAGTTCCAACAGGGCCGCAATGCATAATATCTGAGCCCATTAGTTCAAGCACAGGCATTATTTTTGTATAAATATCATTTGTTGTTCCAACCATTATAGCTAATGTCCCATCAATTGCAGCTTGTCGAGTTCTAGCTATTGGAGCATCTGCAAAAAATGCATCCTTTTCTTTCAAATTGTTTTGTAATTTAATCATTAGGTCAGGCTGTGACGTAGACATATCAATAATAATTTGATTTTTTTTGACAAAAGATAACGCATTCTCTTTGTAATAAAGATTCTCTAAATGTTCGCCACCAGGGAGGCAGGTGATGATTAGATCATTTTTTTTGTATATTTCTTCAATATTTGATGCTTGACTTAAATTTAATTTTTTAAGTGCATTCAATTTGTTAGTATCATTGTCAAACCCTTGTACAGTAAAATCTTTACATTTTGCTATATTCTTGAACATAGACATTCCCATAACGCCCAATCCAATAAATCCAACTGTATTTATTTTTATAACTTTTTTCATGATTTAATCCCTAAATTTTTTATAAGTTGATATTAACTATAGTAATTAATTTTAAAATTTTTATTTTAAATGCATTGAATCGAAAAATCATATAGAGAGTGATTATTTACTGAAACTAAATTTAGGATATATCCTAATTATGTATAAATTTTAATTTAAAAAAAGCAGGTGAAGGTGTAATCAAAGTGTTTTTACATAAGAAACTAGCATAATTGATACATTAGTTTCTATAAGATTAGATGTTATTGAAGATGAAAAAAAAGAAAAACTATCCATTTTATAAAAAAAGAAAGTGATTTTATATGAGTGGTCCAAAAGTAAAAAAGCAAGACATTCTGAATGCATTGAACAAATTTTAAACAAGGACTCTATGTAATCTTCACTAAACCTAATAATGCCTTAGGTCCTTTGATAGAGAACATTGAGGAGAAATAAAATTCAAGTTACCTTAGGGGGGGTATTATGTTTGGAGCTGGTCATTTTTGGGAAGATAATTAGATTGATTAGGCTGGTGAAGGTATGTTTATTATAAGAGCCAGTTCTTTGGCGATGGCTAAAAAAAAAATACAACAATCCTATACATAAATCTGGGGCTAGATCATTTACAGTTAGACCTTGGCTTTTAAATGAGGTACGTTAAATTTATCCATAAATTATTCAAATGGAAATTTTACTTTAAAGTAAGTTATTTTAGGAGTTTTTATGCATTATGATTGTATCAATGGAAGTCATGGTTTGCCTCATGACCCTTTTAAGGCCATTGTAGCCCCAAGGCCTATTGGCTGGATTGGATCAAAAGGAAAGTCTGGAATTCAGAATTTAGCTCCTTACAGTTATTTTAATGCCGTTGCTGATAAACCTCATTTTATTATGTTTTCATCTGTTGGAATAAAAGATAGTGTAAAAAACTCAGAGGAAACGGGTGTTTTTACGTTTTCTTTAGCTACTGAAAAATTGTTTGACGCCATGAATGGAAGCTCTGTTCAAGCCGCTTATAATGTTGATGAGTTTAAATTAACGAATTTAGCATATTCTCAAGGTAAATATGTTGATGCGCCTTACGTTAAAGATAGCCCAGCTGCTCTTGAATGCAAGTATTGGAAAACTATTGATATGCCGGGAGCAAATAGAAGCAAAGGAACTGGTACGTATGTAATTTTGGGTCAAGTTGTTGGAATATTTATAAATGATAGCTTTATCAAGGAAGGTCTATTTGATGCGTCTGAGGCAAGACCACTAGTTAGGCTAGGTTATATGAATTATGGAGTAGTAGGTAAAGAAAATACATTCACAAAAAATAGACCACAATTAGATAAAGAAGGAAACTTAATGGAAATAAATGAATGGGATGGAAAGTATAGATAGGATAAATCCTAATTAAATTATTTTTTTAATTTTACATTAATTAATTCTTAAATTTTACTGTATATTTTCCATTAATAATTGATCTTATTCACGACACACTTTAACAATTTTATCTATCAAGGATATTAGTATTCAAATTTTTGACATAAAAGTCTCGTTTCGTGAAATTATTTTAAAAAAAAAATAATTATTTGCCAATATTTTGACACCATATTTAGTTTAGATTATTCTTTGTCATACAACATATTCTATAAACCCTTTAAATTTATTTTAAACCCATTAATTACGACATAAATTACATAAATTTTAGTTTAAAATCTTAAAATTCATAATTAAAATCTCTCTTCAACTTATTAATAAGAAAGAATTAATTGTGAAAAACCATTCAAAAGCAAAAGATAAAAAGAGGAAATTTCTAATTACTCTTTCTACTTTACTCTTTTTTGTCTCCAAAACTGCAAATAGTGTGCCAGATGCTGGTAGTTTATTAAAAGGGGAAGAAGATATAAAAAGTTATAAAAAAATTCCAAGATCTTTTCCAAAAATAGATAAACCAAAAATTAAAAAAATAGAACCAAAAACAGATTATAAATCTTTAATTTTTGTAAAAGAATTTAGATTTATTGGGAAAATTAAAAAATTCAAAATTAGTAAACTAGAATCATTATTAAAAAGTTATTTAAATAAAAAGTTATCATTTTCTCAAATTAATGAAGCTGCTGAACTAGTTCAAGAATTTTATCTTGTTAATGATTTTTTTCTTGCTAAGGTTTCTCTTCCAGAACAAGAAGTTAAAAATGGTGTAATTTACCTTAAAATAAATGAGGGCAAATTAGATTCTAAAGAACCTTATCTGCTAAAGACAAATAACCTTAGGTTGTATAAAGATATTCTTACTAACTATCTTGATAACGCACTTTCTGGTGGTATTACTAAAAACGGGCTAGAAAGAGCAATTTTAAACATTAATGACCTTCCAGGCATAAAAGCTGTTTCAACTATTGAACCAGGAAATGATGAAGAAACTTCTAAAATTGTTCTTAACGTAGTTGAAGATGAACTCGTAAAGGGAAGCGTAACAATCGATAACCATGGTAATCGTTACACAGCGAAGCAAAGAAACACTTTTAAATTTGAGGTAAATAATCCCTCAAAAATGGGAGATAAGTTATCAATAACAAAAACTTTTAATGATGGAACACACTTTGATTTTTCTCAATTTGATTATGAAATACCAATTGGTCAAAGTGGATTAAAGGCGTTTGCTTCAGCATCAAGGTTAGAGTTTGAGATAGGGAAGGAGTTAAAAACTAATCCTATTTCTATTGGAAATGCAGATACTTATGAGATTGGTTTTAAATATCCAATACAAAGAACAAACAATCAGTCTTTATATTTAAGATCGAGTTTTGAAAAAAAAGAAATTTTTAATGAAACTACTGGCGTCATTACTAATGATAAAATAATTGAAAATACTAAATTAGGGTTGGATTTTGAAGGTAAAAATATCTTTCAACCGAACAGTGTTTCTGGCGTTTCTATTTCAGGTATTTTTGGTGAACTTGATTTATCTAAAATTAATTCAGATTATCTTAATGATCAAAAAACTTCTGGGCCTAAAACACATGGTGACTTTAATAAAGCTGTTTTAGATTTCTATCATATTCATAAATTTACTGAAAAAATTAATTTCAAATATTATGGATCTCTTCAATATGCATCAAAAAACTTAGATAGTTCGGAAAAATTCTCATTAGGAGGAGTTTCAGGTGTTAGGGCTTATCCGTCAGGAGAAGCATCTGGTGATGAAGGACACAAGTTATCGTTTGAAATACAGTACGATTTAACAAAACCAAAAATGGACTTTGATCTCATTGGAACATTGTTTTATGACTATGGCAAAATTAGACAGTATAAAAATTCCTCAAATATAACACTCACAACTCCAAATGAGTATAGCTTATCTGGATGGGGGGTTTCTTTTGATCTAATTGCTAATGAAAAAGTTAAATTAAATTTTGGATGGTCTGAAGTTTTAGGTGATAACTCTGGAAAGTCTGCCTCTGGAAATAACAGTGATGGTAGAAGCGGATCATCACGGGCATGGTTTCAGGTAATTTTTAGATTTTAACTATGTTTAATTTTAAAAACAAATTATGTAAAATACTTACTATAAACTCTATAGTATTTTCATGTTTTGTTTTTGAAGGTAATTCTCAAGAACTTCCAGAAAATCCCTCTGTTACTCATGGTAATGCTTCTTTTGAAAAAGTTGGAAATAATCTTACAATAAAGCAAAGTACCCAAAAACTTATAACAAATTGGTCATCATTCAATATTGGAAAGGCTAATAAAGTTGAATTCAAACAACCAAGCACAATTTCAACTGCTCTAAATAGAGTTCAATCAAATGATCCAACTCACATATATGGAAGTTTGAAATCAAATGGGCAGATTGTTCTAATTAACCCAAGTGGTGTTATTTTCCAAAATGGTTCAAAGGTAGATGTAGGTTCTATAATTGCATCCTCACTAAATTTAAAAGATGGAGATTTTATAAATGATAAATATATTTTTCAAAAAAGTGGATTTTCAGGAGTTGTAAATAACCAAGGAGAAATTAAGGCTTTTGAGGGAGGAACTATTGCTTTAATTGCTCCTCAAATACACAACAAAGGGAAAATTGAAACTTCTAATGGAACTGCAGCCTTAATTTCTGGTGAAACAGTCAATTTAAGTCTTAATGGGAATAATTTAATACAATATTCAATCAAACGAGGTGTTTTAAATTCATTAATTGATAATAAACAGGCAATAAAAGTTGATAATGGAACAATTATTTTGTCTGCAAAAGGTGTTAAAGAAGTAAAAAATGCAGTTATAAATAATTCGGGTTCATTAAGAGCAGATGGCATCACTAAGCAAGGTGGTAAGATTTTTCTTACTGCTAGAAACGGAAAAATATCGAACGCTGGTACAATTGCATCCAATTCTAATGAAAATAATGGTGGCTCTATTAGAGTAACTGCTGAAAAAATTAAAATTAGTGACAGTTCCACAATTAATGCTATTGGACAAAAGTCAGGTGGATTGATTGAAATCGGTGGAAGTTGGCAAAACAACAACAAAGATGTTTTCCAAGCAACTGAAACAATAATATCTGAAGGTGCATCAATTGATGCATCAGCTTATGATTTTGGAGATGGGGGTGAAATTGTAGTTTGGTCAAATATTCATGATAAAAATTCAAAAACAACTGTTAAGGGGTCTTTGAGAGCAGATGGAGGAAATTTTATAGGAAATGGAGGCAGGATTGAAACCTCAGGTCATTCTCTTGATATCAATAATATAAAAATATCAACAAAATCTAATATAGGAGATAATGGTCAATGGCTTATTGATCCTTATAACATTACCATTGGTTCTGGAAGTGATAATAATGTCAATGGTAGTTTAACTTCTACTGGTGATGATGCATTTATAGATGTTGGAACATTAGAAACCGCATTATCTTCAAGCAATGTAACTGTTCAAACTGGAGGTGGAGGCTCACAACTTGGAAATATTACTGTTCAAGCCTCAATTTCATCAAATAGTTCTAATGATTTAACTTTAGATGCTCACAGAAATATTATAATTGACGCTAACATTACGAGAACTGGAAGCGGTGGTTTAATTCTGGAACCAGGAGGATCAGGTAATGTAAATGGGAGTGGAAGCATTAACCTGTCAGCAGGGAGCAACATTTCAACTTCTTCAGGGGCAAATGTATATAATAATATTCAATTAAATGGCTCTGGAAATGTTGATTTTGGAAGTAGCGCATCTTCAACTTTTAGAGGAGTGATATCAGGAACAGGTAATCTTCGTAAAATTGGAACAGGTACTGTAACTCTTCGTGGAAATAACACCTACACTGGTATAACCGATATTCAAAATGGAACATTAACAATTAATAATGGCACTTTATCAGATAGTACTGCCGTAAATGTTAATTCCACCGGAACGTTTTCTGTACAAAATACCGATAGAATTTTATCTTTATCTGGTGATGGGAGTGTTACTATCTCGTCAGGTAGGACTCTTTCGTTAGGAAGCTCTGGAAACAGTACTTTTGATGGCATCATCTCAGGTTCAGGTGGCCTTACTAAATTGGGATCAGGTACTTTTACTTTGAATAATGCTAACACCTATTCAGGTACTACAACAGTCTCCGAAGGTACGCTGACAGTTCAGAGTACTTTATCCAACAATTCAAATATTTCAGTTGCATCAGGTGCAACTTATTCACCTAATAATGACGATACAGTTGGATCATTATCTGGAGCAGGAACTATTGTTGTGCCTTCTGGTAAAACTTTAACCTCAAATTCTGGGAGTAGTTCAACATTCTCTGGTAATTTGTCAGGAGATGGTTCATTCGTAAAAAATGGATCAGGTATTTTGACTTTGTCTGGAGCTAATTCAATAAACGGGTCAACAACAATTAAACAAGGTTATATCAGTATTAGTGCAGATAATAATTTAGGAACTGCCCCAGGTACTGTATCTTCTTCACATTTAGTCTTGAATGGAGGTGGGCTTCAAACTACAGCTAATTTATCCATAAATTCAAATAGAGGCATTAACTTAGGCGTAAATAATGGAATTATTTCTACAAATACGTCAACTACCTTTACTTATGCTGGCAATATTGGGGGAAGTGGTAATTTAACTAAAACTGGTAGTGGGGTATTATTATTAACAACATCAAATGATTATTCAGGCACAACTACTATTAGTTCAGGATCTATAAGTATAGATAATGACAATAGACTCGGAAGTGTTCCTGGTTCACCAACATCAGGTCACTTAATTTTAAATGGCGGAACTTTATTGGCTAATTCTACATTTGCTTTAAATAGCAATAGGGGAATAAATTTAAATAATCATTCTGTTGTAGAAGTGGCTGACACAGTTACATTAACTTATAACGGTATTATTGCAGGTAGTAGAAATCTTACTAAATCAGGTTTAGGAACTTTCCTACTATCAGGGGCGAGTAGCTACTCTGGTGACACGATTATCAATGCAGGTAAATTACAAACAACAGGAACTTTAGCTGATACAACGGATGTATCTGTGAGTTCTGGGGCTGTATATGATGTTGATTCAAGTGATACAATTAACTCTT
>NZIY01000074.1 GCA_002691795.1 SAR116 cluster bacterium | reverse complement strand
GATGAAAAAAAATATCAAAAAAACTGACGATATAGACTTATATACCTCAATAAGATTTACAATAAAGCCAGTTAATCTCAACGCCAATATTTAATTAATTAATTAATTAATGCAGATAATCTTAAACCATTAGAAGAAAGTTTAATTGTTAACAGTGGATTATTTTATTTGTACAGTGCTTGTAATTCTTTATGATAATTTTTTTCTACAACTCTTCTTTTGATTTTTAAAGTTGGGGTAAGTTCTAAAGATTCAATAGAAAAGGGTTCTTTAATTAAATAAAATTTTCTAATTTTTTTTGTTGAACTTAAATTTTTATTTGCTTCATCAAATATCTTTTGTATTGATGTCATGTTTTGACCAGTCTCTTCGGATGGATGAACCAAAGCTACTAAATATGGTTTATTATGACCATAAATCATAATTTGATCTATTTCATTGTAAGATAAAAGAAGGTCTTCTATAGGTGTTGGGGCAATATTTTCGCCACCAGAGTTTACTATCATTTCATTTTTTCTACCTAAAATTTTTAAATAATTTTCATCATCAATTAATCCTAAGTCACCCGTGTGAAGCCATCCATTGACAATTGTTTTATGAGTAGATTTTTTATCTTTCCAATAACCTTGCATTAAAGATTTTCCTCTGACTAAAATTTCTTTATCTTTTGATAATTTTATTTCTGTTGAATTTAACGGTTTACCAACTTTATCTAATTTAATATTATTGTAAGGTGTGATTGAAATTATTGGAGAATTTTCAGTTTGTCCATAACCTTGTAAAATTTTAATACCCATTGAAAAAAAGAAAATTGCAGCATTTTGTTTCAAGGCAGCTCCACCGGAAACAAAAGCCATTAGGTTTTTCCCAAAAATTTTTTTTATTTTTTTTCTTATAGTCAAACCAATTATAATATCTAAAATCTTTTCGTTTATATTAAGTTTTTCATTTATGTATTTTTTATTTCCTAACATAAGATTTTTTTCAAACAAATATTTGATAAATTTATTTTTTGATTTAATTGAGTGTAAGATTTTCTTTAATAACACATCATATAGTCTTGGAACTGCAACTATAAGAGTGGGGTTAACATATTGTAAATCATTTAATAATTGATCCCTATTATTTGAAAAATAAATTTCACCTCCAATATAAATAGGAAGCAAAAAACCACCTGTTCTCTCGTAAGCATGCGAAAGTGGTAAAATAGATAAAAATTTGTGATTAATTATTTTTATGTCATCTAAATACAATTTTGCGTCTTCAATATTTGATTTTATAGAATTGTGACTAAGCATAACTCCTTTTGGATTGGCACTTGTTCCTGATGTATAAATAATACAAGCCGTATCATTTTTATCTACTTTGTAGTTGATAGTTGTTTTTTTATTTTTTTTTATATTTTTGTTTAAAATATTTTCGTGATAATTAAAAAAACCACTTTTTTCAGCTCTCGTAAAATTCTCTAATAAAATAAATTTATTTGTAAAAATAAGTCTCTTTTTAATTTTTTTTATTTTTACATAAGCTTCTTCATCTAATAAAGCTAGTTTACTTTCTGAATGATTTAGTAAATAAAGTAATTCATTTTCGTTACTAGTAGTATATGCAGGGACAGTTACTGCCCCTATTTTCATTATTGCTAAATCAGAAATACACCAAAAGGGTGAATTCTTTGATATTAAACTAACTTTATCACCTTTACTAATATCAATTTTTTTTAAAAATTCTGATAAAATATTTATTTGTCGATCGGTCTCATTCCAACTGATTGAAACCCAATTACCATTTTTTTTATACCAAAATAAAGGCTTATTTCTAAGTTTATTTTTTTGATTTCCAAAAATATCATTTAAATTATTCATAAATTTTGAATTCCTAATGTAATTTAATAAATAGATACTATTTAAATATTATACAAATTTAATAAAGAGAATAAATTATAATCATGAAAAAAAATAAACTACCAAAATGGAATTTGGATGAAATCTATCTAAGTCATAATGATCCTAAAATTGATAAAGATTTAAAAAAACTTTCAAAGTTAACAAATCAATTTATTGATAAATGGAAAGGCAAAATTAAAANNTTATCAGGNAAAGAGATTTCTAATTGTTTAAANGAGTATGAAAAAATTAATGAAATAATGGGTNTNTTAAGTACNCATAGTAGTCTTTNATTTGCAAGTAATATGGAAGACGTTGAAGTCTCTAGATATAACGGAAAAATATCTGATAATTTATCTTTGTTATTTTCTAAATTAATATTTTTATCATTGGAAATATCCTCAGTAAGTAATAAAGTATTTAAGGTTTGGGAAAATGATAATACTTCAAAAAGATGGATGCCATTAATAAAGAACTTAAGAAAAAGAAAAAAATATCAATTATCTCCTCTAGTCGAAGAGATATTAGTCGAAAAATCTCCAACTGGAAGATCATCATGGGTTAGATTATTTGATGAAACTTCAGCAGCATTAAGATTTCCTTATGGAAAACAAACATTAACAGAAGCTGAGATATTGAATAAACTATCAGATAATAGTCCAGAAAGTAGAAAACTGGCAGGGAGATCATTATCAAAAATCTTAAAAGAAAATTCAAGATTATTTGGAATGATTTTAAATGTAATTTCAAGAGATAAATATGTTGAAGATAGTAAAAGAGGTTTTAGATCTATCTTAGAATCAAGAAATTTAGATAATGATATAGAAAATAAAGTTGTTGATTCACTTGTGTCGACTGTATCAAAAAAAATGCCAGACCTCACACATAAATATTATAAATGGAAAGCAAAAGTTTTTAAGAAAAAAAAATTAGATTGGTGGGATAGAAACGCACCGCTAAATCACAATGAAAATAACCTTATTAAATGGGATGATGCTAAAGACATTATTTTAGAGGCATTTGACGATTTTAACCCAAAGATTTCAAAAATAGCTAAACAATTTTTTGATAATAATTGGATTGATGCTGAGCCTAGAAAAGGCAAAGCCTCTGGAGCTTTTGCACATCCATCAGTTCCCAGTCATCATCCTTATATTTTAATGAATTATCAAGGTAAAGTTAGAGATGTAATGACACTTGCCCATGAATTGGGTCATGGTGTCCATCAAGTCTTGGCAGGGAAACAAGGATATCTACTTTCAGACACACCATTAACACTTGCTGAGACTGCATCTGTATTTGGAGAAATGTTGGTATTTAGAAANCTTCTAAATAAAGCTGANAAAAGNCAAAAGAAAATAATGTTAGCAAATAAAATTGAAGANATGTTGAATACTGTTGCAAGGCAAATAGGNTTTCATCAGTTTGAAAATGAATTTCATAAAGCNCGTATTNATTCAGAATTAACTGTCAATGAAATCTCTGATATTTGGATGAAAACTCAACAACATGCTGTNGGTCCTTACATTAAATTAGATAATGATTATAGATCTTTGTGGGCATATGTTCCGCATTTTGTTCACACGCCATTTTACGTTTATGCTTATGCTTTTGGTGATTGTCTAGTTAATGCGCTTTGGAATGAATATCAAAATAGTGATAAAAATAAATTTGCAAATCAATACATTGATTTATTATCAGCAGGCGGCACTAAAAGACATGATGAATTACTAAAGCCATTTGCATTAAGTGCTTATGATAATAATTTTTGGGCAAAAGGTGTNAACTCAATTACAAATATGATTGATGAATTAGAAACTTTNTAATTTATGACTAAAAATTTTGATGATAAATTAGATGGCTCATTAACAGCTGGAAGAATTAAAAGATATGCTAAGGTAACTTCAGCAGTTGGCGGACTTGCTGCTAAACTTGCAGGCGAAAAATATTTGGGTCTTAAAATTGATAAAGAAAATCATGCAAAGCAATTAAGGGAAGCTTTAGGTGGGATTAAAGGTCCCATTATGAAAATAGCTCAAATATTGTCTACAATTCCTGATGCTGTTCCTAAAGAATATGCAAATGAGTTAGCTCATCTTCAAGCTGATGCACCCTCAATGGGATGGTTGTTTGTAAAAAGACGAATGAGAGCAGAGTTAGGAGAGGATTGGAATTCAAAATTTAAAAATTTTGATAAGCAAGCTTCTGCTGCTGCATCATTAGGACAAGTTCATTTTGCTGAAGATTTAAGAAATAATAAATTAGCATGTAAACTTCAATACCCAGATATGAGTTCTGCGGTTCAAGCGGATCTCAATCAACTTAAACTTATATTTTCTATCTATGAAAGGTATGATTCTGCAATTTCGACTAATGCAATACATCAAGAGTTATCTGAAAGATTAATGGAAGAATTAGATTATTCTCATGAGCTTAAAAATTTGAATTTGTATAGAGAAATGTTATCGAAGTTTGATGAAATAACTTTGCCAAAGCCAATAAAAAACCTATCTACTAATAAATTATTAACTATGACTAGGATTGAAGGTCAGAAAGTTATGGACTTCATATCAACAACTGAAGACCAAGGACTTAAAAATAAACTTGCATTAAATATGTTTAAAGCTTGGTATGTTCCTTTTTATGAATATGGAATTATCCATGGAGATCCTCACCTTGGCAATTATTCTATAAGAAATGATGCAGGTGTTAATTTATTAGATTTTGGATGTATAAGAATATTTAAACCTGAATTTGTTACTGGTGTAATTGACTTATATGAAGCTNTAAGAGATAATAATACCGAACTAGCAATATCAGCTTATGAGAGATGGGGCTTTGAAAATCTAAATAAAGATTTAATAGAAATATTAAATATCTGGGCTAAATTTATCTATCAACCTCTTTTGGAAGATAGAATTAGGCCTATTTCAGAGATGCCAACTGGTCAATATGGAAGAAAGACGGCTGAAAAAGTTCATAAAGAGTTGAAAAAAATTGGAGGTGTAAAACCTCCCAGAGAATTTGTTTTGATGGATAGAGCTGCTATTGGACTTGGTTCAGTTTTTATGCATTTAAAAGCTGAAATCAATTGGTATAGAGTTTTTCATGAATTAGTAATAGATTTTAGTGAGAAAAATCTCAAAGATAAACAAAATANANTATTGAAAAAANNAGGNNTATCTAATTAATTTTTTGTAAAATTTCATCTAAAGATTTTTTTGCATCTCCATANACCATTCTAGAGTTTTCTTTGAAAAATAATGGATTTTCAATACCAGAGTAACCTCTACCTTGACCACGTTTAAATATAAAAACTTGATTTGATTTCCAAACTTCAAGTACAGGCATACCCGCAATAGGACTGTTAGGGTCATCTTGTGCTGATGGATTTACAATATCATTAGCACCTAATATTAAGACAGCATCAGTAGAAGGAAAATCTTCATTTATTTCGTCCATTTCAAGCACAATATCGTATGGNACTTTAGCTTCTGCAAGTAATACATTCATGTGTCCTGGCAGTCTCCCTGCTACAGGATGAATAGCAAATCTAACGTTTTTCTTTTTATTTCTTAATCTAGAAGTTAATTCAGAAACTGCACTTTGAGCTTGAGCTACAGCCATGCCGTAACCAGGTACTATAATGATATTTTGAGCATCATTAAGTATACTCGAAACTGTTTCAATGTCTGCTGGAACCATTTCACCTTCAATTTCTTGAGATGAAGACACATTATCTCCCCAGCCACCTAAAATTACAGAAATAAAATTTCTATTCATAGCTTTACACATTATGTATGAGAGTATTGCTCCTGACGAACCGACTAGTGCTCCAGTAACAATTAATAAGTCATTTCCTAATAAAAATCCAGTAGCAGCAGCGGCCCACCCAGAATATGAGTTTAACATTGAAACTACTACAGGCATGTCAGCTCCACCAATAGCAAGAACAAGATGAGCTCCTATAATAAAAGCTATTACAGTCATTGCAATTAAAGTCCACAAACCGTATTGATGTAAAAACATATAACCTAAAACAAGACAAGATAATGTCATTAATATATTTAGAATATGTCTACCAGGTAAAATAAGAGCTTTACCTGTAATTAACTCAGAAAGTTTTCCATATGCAATAACTGAACCTGTGAAAGTAATTGCTCCTATAAATACACCAAGGAAAATTTCTATCTCATGAATTATTATTTCAACATTNGNCAAATTTTGAGGTGGTTCAATTGATGANTTAATCCCAATAAATACAGCTGCTAAGCCTACAAATGAATGAAGGGCTGCAACAAGTTGTGGCATNCCTGTCATTTGAACTTTTAATGCTACAACTAATCCAATTATTGAACCTACAACTAAGGCTGGTATTAATAATTTATCTAATTTCATATCTGGGCCTAGAATAGTCCCAAAAATTGCAATTACCATCCCAATAATACCATACCAAACAGCTTTTTTAGCCTTTTCTTGATCACTTAATCCACCAAGTGACAATATAAATAAAACACTAGCTGCAATATATAATGCTGTTAATAATTCTTGTGTCATAACTAACTTTTCTTAAACATTGATANCATTCTNTTNGTGACNAGGAATCCACCAACAATATTTATAGTTGCAATCATNACNGATANAATTGCTAAAATGTTAACGATNTAATTGGAAGANCCNATTTGTAAAAGNGCACCNACNATTATAATNCCTGANATTGCNTTTGTTANCGCCATTAATGGTGTATGAAGNGANTGAGAAACATTCCATATTACTTGAAAACCAACAAANCANGATAAAACAAAAACTATGAAATGTTGCATAAAAGATGGNGGNGCATAAAAACCAATTAATANCATNAATAANGNGCCNANTANTANNAANANAAGNTGTTGAAANCCNNCTTTNTTTTGTTTNAGTATTTCTTCTTTTTCAATNTCTTCNTGTGTTTTTGATNTNNNTTTACTNTCGTGTTTAGCAATTGCTTGAACTTTTGGAGGAGGTGGAGGAAATGTTATTTTTCCATTTAGAATGACTGTAGATCCTCTAATCACATCATCATCCATATTAATATTAATTTTACCGTTTTTATCAGGAGTTAAATCACTTAACATGTGTCTAACATTTGTAGAATATAGATTAGAAGATTGTGTAGCCATTCGACTAGGNANATCAGTATATCCNATAATAGTAACGTTATTGNTTGTTTTATANAGTTTGTTAGGTTTAGTNAATTCACAATTNCCNCCTTGTTCTGCTGCTAAATCAACTANAACTGAACCAGGTTTCATTAGGTTAACCATNTCTTTTGGCCATAATANAGGAGCAGGTTTTCCAGGAATAAGGGCTGTAGTAATAANAATATCAATTTCAGGGGCCTGTTCTCTNAAAAGTTGCATTTCTTTTTTTATAAATTCTTTTGAAGCAGGTTTTGCATACCCACCTTCGCCTGATCCGTCTTCATCAAAGTCTAGGAGTAAAAAAACAGCTCCCATTGACTCTATTTGTTCGGCAACTTCTGGTCTTACATCAAAAGCTCTTACAATAGCTCCTAATGACTGAGCAGTTCCTATTGCAGCTAAACCAGCAACACCGGCACCAATAACTAAAACTTTAGCAGGAGCTACNTTNCCTGCTGCAGTAATTTGACCTGTAAAAAATCTACCAAAGTTGTTACNTGCCTCAATTACAGCTCTGTAACCAGCTATGTTTGCCATAGATGAAAGAGCATCCATTTTTTGNGCTCTACTAATTCTAGGTATCATNTCCATGGATATCACAGAAACGTTTTTTTTCTTAAGNTNTTCAAGAAGTNTTTTGTTTTGTGCAGGCCAAATAAAAGATATTAGNGTTNTTTNAGGTTTTAATAATTTTANTTCAAGGTTAGCAGGAGANCTAACTTTAATAATAATATCTGAATNAGACCAAATATCTTTTGAAGATANAATTTTAACNCCAACATCTTTATAATCTTGATCAGAGTAGTNNGATTCTNNNCCTGCTTTAGTCTCTATTTGACATTTAAATCCAAGTTTTATTAGCTCTTTGGCACTTAATGGTGTAAGAGCCACTCTTTTTTCGTCTTTATTTATTTCTTTAGGACAACCTATTATCATTACAATTTCTCAAAAAAAAACCGTACAAAAGTACGGTTAAAAAATAATTAATTATTATTACTAATAACCTTCTCTTTCTAATCTTTTTCTCATTAATTTTCTAACTCTACGAGTACTTTCTGCAAGTTCTCTTGCTTTTTTTTCGGACGGCTTTTCATAAACTCTTCTATTTTTCATTTCTCTAAAAACACCTTCTCTTTGCATTTTTTTCTTAAGAATACGAAGAGCTTGATCGACATTATTGTCTCTTACAGATACATACATATAAATTCCTTTAAAGAGCGTTTTAATACCATATATATGAATGTGTTTGCAAGTCTTTTGTATAAAATATAATATTTAAATATTAAGGTGGTTGAAACTAAGTTTAATTAGTTTACTTATAAGTTATTGAAAAATGTTAAAAAGTATAAATAAAAATTCAGAAGGCAAGTTATTACTAGCCTTTTTAAAAAATGTACCATTTGATGGATGGACTTGGAAAGCTTTGTATAATTCTGCTGACGATATAAAGATTATCAAAGGTGATTTATCAAGTGAAGATAAAATTCAGCTAAGAGATATTTTTGAAAATGATTTAGTTGAAATTGTTAAAAGATTTAATGAATATTTAGATTTGGCAATGAGAGAAAGTTTTAAGAAGTCTAAACAAAATAATTTAAGAATACCCGAAAAAATAAAATCTCAAATAATGTTTAGATTAACATATGCAAATGAAATTAAAGAAGCTATTAGAATTTCAATTGGTATGATGTCTTTACCAAAAAACTCTAAAATAGCTCTATCAATGCTGTTCAAAACTTGTGATATCATCTGGAGAGACTGTGATGACAAATCAACTGACTTTTCTTTTTATACAAAAAGATTAATATTATCTGGTGTATATAGTTCTACTTTAACATATTGGTTAAATGAAAATGATAATAGTAAAGTAGAAGAATTTCTTGAAAGAAGATTAAATGACGTTTCTAAATTAAGTAAGCTAAAAAAGTTTCCAAATTTAATTAATAATAGATCCAAACAACATGACAAAATTATAATTAATA
>NZIY01000073.1 GCA_002691795.1 SAR116 cluster bacterium | reverse complement strand
TTTTCTTCTAATTGAATTTCATAATTTTTGTTTGATGATTTTATTGAAATATAATCATTTAATAATTTGTTAAGATTTACACTATCAAATTTTACTCTAACGAGATCAGCATCCAACCTACTGGAGAAAGAAATATCAGTTATTAATCTATCAATTCTATCAATATCTTTAAACATTATATCTATCATTTTTATTTGGTCTTTTTTATTTTTAGTTTTTAAAAAGGTCTCTGATGCAGAACGAAGTGAAGTTAACGGATTTTTTAATTCATGAGCTACATCAGCAGCAAAAGATTCGATATCATTTACTCTTTTTTCAATTTCACTAATCATAGTCTCAAATGATTTTGATAATTTACCGATTTCATCATTATGTTTTGGAATTTCAAATAGTTTTTTTGATCTTATTATTTTATTTTTTGAAATAAAATCTGCTACGTTGGCGAGTTTAATAATAGGATTGGTTATAGATCTTATCAAATAAGTAGCCAAAAGTGCCGTAACAATTAAAATTATTCCAAGGGTTTTAAATAATTCAATTTCTAAATTTAACAATTCTTTTTCAATNTTGTNTCCAGAAGAAGAAATAATTACAGCTCCTCTTATTACTTTTAAGGACTTAACNGGGAGAGNNACATGTAATTTTAGGTTTTCAAAATTATCAGTTGTTATAAATCTAGAAGTTTTTCCATTAAGAGCATTCCTTATAGATTTTTCTTGTATCTGTTTACTTGAAAATTTTTTATTATATTTTTCAAGATTTATTGGCTGAGAAATTATTTTTGATAAAATTCCAACAAAATTTGTCAAAAATTTTTCTAAATTCATACTTTCTGTAAAGTCAGGGAGTTGACTAATTTCTACCTTTGATGAAAAAAATCTTGTGTCACTATCTGCGATTAAATTTGCATTTATATTATATAACACTGCCTTTAAATGAAAATTATCCTCTCCTGAAGCCAATAAAGTTTGTAAAGCAGCACCTGAAATTTTATTTTTTTCTATCAAACCATATGCATCTTCTGCCATACCTATTGCTTTTGCAAACGTAATCCCTTGTCTTTCCATTGCTTGGAATTCCGAATTAATTAAAATTTCCTGATACTTATTAAAATACAAAATTATGAAAGGATAAAAAATTACTGGCAAAAGTATAATGATTAATATTCTAATTTTTAATGGTAAAAAAAAATTTTTTAAATATTTTTTTAATGAAATATTTTTAAAAAAATTCAAGGATTGTCTCTATATCTATAACCGATTCCATAAAGTGTTTCAATTTTATCAAATTGCTTATCATTATATCTAAACTTTTTTCTCATCCTTTTAATGTGACTATCTATAGTTCTGTCATCTACATAAATTGTTTCACCATATGCAACATCCATTAATTGATCTCTACTCTTCACCATTCCAGGTCTTACAACTAAACTTTGTAAAATTAAAAATTCTGTTACAGTTAATTTTACATCTATATTTTTCCANGTAGAAATATGTCTATCGATATCTAACATTAAGTCTCCTCTTTGTATGATTTTCTCAGGATCACTTGATGCCGATAAGGAAGATCTTCTTAAAACTGCTCTAATTCTTTCTATTAAAAGCTTTTGAGAAAAGGGTTTTGTTATATAATCATCAGCACCCATTCTCAAACCAAGGGCTTCATCTATTTCTTCATCTTTACTTGTTAAAAATATTACAGGAACATTTGAATTTACTCTTAANCTTTTAAGCATTTCCATTCCATCGATCCTAGGCATTTTAATNTCTAAAACAACTAAGTCAGGNATATTTCTTTGCAATGCTATTAATCCTTTTTCNCCATCAGGATAAGTATCAACTTGCCAACCTTCATTTCTTAAAGCCAGTGAAACGGAGCTTAATATGTGATTATCATCATCAACTAACACGATTTTTTCATTCATAGTACCACCTATCTGTTTTAACATAAAAATAGTTTATGTCTAAAATGTGAAAAATTTAGTGCGCATCTGCCCAATTTTTAGCAAACCCATAATCTACACTTAATTTTACGTTTAATGGTTTTATTGGTAAATGTGCATTTTCCATAATTGGTTTTATTGAATTTATAATATTATCTATATCTGTATCCTTTACTTCAAAAACAAGTTCATCATGAACCTGTAACAAAATTTTAGCATCGAAATTGTTATGTTTTAAATTATTATTTACCTTAACCATAGCTAACTTAATTATATCTGCTGCAGTCCCCTGAATAGGTGCATTTATAGCCTGCCTTTCAGAAAATAATCTTAAGTTTTGATTACTATTTTTTTGTATATTTATATACATTCTTCTTCCAAATAGAGTTTCCACAAATCCATCTGAATAAAGTTTTCTTTTAATATCTTCCATATAATTTTTTATATTTGGAAATCTATTAAAGTAAGAATCGATAAATTCTTTTGCTTCTGAATTTGAACATTTTAATTGCTTAGCTAGGCCAAAAGGTGAAATACCATAAATTATACCAAAATTAATGGCCTTTGCACTTCTTCTTAAATCTGAAGTAACTTCATCTTTACTTTTATTAAAAATTTTTGAAGCTGTATCTAAATGAATGTCTATATTCTCATTAAATGCTGAAAGCATGCCCTTCTCTTCAGCAATATGTGCAATTAATCTTAACTCAATTTGAGAATAATCCATTGATAGAAGCAAGTAATTTGACTTTGACTCAAATGCTGTTCTAATTAATTTACCTTCGTTAGTTTTAATCGGAATGTTTTGCAGGTTTGGATCAGATGAAGACAATCTTCCAGTACTAGTTCCTACCATTGAATAACTAGTATGTATCCTTTGAGTTTTAGTATTTATTTGTTCAATTAATGCCTTAGAATATGTGCTTTTCAGTTTTGAAAAATGCCTCCAGTCTAACAAAAAATTAGCTATTTCATGATTTTTTTCTGATAAATCTTCTAAAATAGAAACGCTTGTTTGCCAAGCACCACTTTTTGATTTTTTACCTTTTTCTAATTTTAACTTATCAAAAAGTATTTCTCCCAATTGTTTAGGAGAGCCTATGTTAAATTCTTGATTACTAATGGAGAAAATCTTCTTTTCTAATTCTAAAATGTTTTTTGACAACGCTTCTGATAATGAATTTAGAGTTTGCTGGTTTACAATTATTCCTTCATTTTCAATATCAGACAATACTGGTATCAATTCGCGTTCTAACTTTTGATAAACAAAGCTTTTTTTCTCAAAAAATAATCTCTCTTTGTATACTTCATAAAGAGCAAGAACAACATCTGAATCTTCTGCAGCATATTCAAGTGCTTCTAAGGGATTGATTAAATCAAAAGTTTTTTGATTTACACCTTTACCACATATATCTTCATATTTAATTGTAGAATGATTTAATTCTACGAGTGCAAGAGTATCCAATTTATGATTTTGAACCTTACCTAAATTTAAAGCATATGACATGCACATCGTGTCATCAACTGGGTAAATATGTATACTACCATTGTGGTATTGTCTTAATACATTCATGTCAAATTTTATATTATGTCCTACTTTTAAAATTGATGGGTCTTCTAAGATTGGCTTAATTAAATTTATAGCTTTTCTGAACTCTATTTGATTAGTAAAATCTTGAGTTTTTTTATTTTCAAAAAGATCACTATCATCTTTAATATGCCTAAGAGGGATATACACTGCTTGACCAATATCGTATGCAATAGATAANCCAACTAAATCCGTACTTTTAGAATTTAATGAGTTTGTTTCGCAATCAAATGCAATTACAATTTTTTCATTACAAATTTCAATTATTTCAACAAGCTCTGATTCTGATGTNATTAATCTATAATTTACTTNACGTTCATTAAAATNATTTTTTTCATTTGGTTTTTTAACAGAGCTTATATTATCCAAAACAGTTTCATTNTTAACTTTTTCNAAAATTCTTTTGAAAGAATGTTTTTTAAGGAACTCTATAAATATATCTCTGTTTNTANTAAAATCAAATTTTAACTCATCNAAAGTTATGTCGATTGGGACATCATTTTTTAAAGTTACTAATTCTTTCGAAACTAAAGCTAAATTTTTAAATTCTATTAGATTTTCTCTTCTTTTATTTTGTTTTATTTCGTGACTTCTAGATAAAAGNTCTTCCAAATTNCCAAATTCATTTATTAAATCAGCTGCTGTTTTTAGACCAATTCCAGGTACACCAGGAATATTATCACTACTATCACCAGCTAATGCTTGGACATCAATAACCTTATGAGGCTGAACTCCAAATTTTTCTCTAACTTTATCTTCATCAATCCATGAATTTTTCATTGGATCTAGCATTAATACATTTGGCTTAACTAATTGCATTAAATCTTTATCAGAAGAAACGACTATAATTTCTTTTTTTTCACTCTTAGCTTTATTCACAAATGTTGCTATTAAGTCATCAGCTTCAAATCCTTCCATTTCAATTGTTGGAAGACCAATCGACCTAGAAGCCTCCTTAATTAAATCAAATTGTGGTATTAAATCTTCAGGTGGAGATGTTCTATTTGCTTTATATTCAGAATAAATTTTATTTCTAAAAGTTTCTCTTCCAAAATCAAATAATACACAAATATTTTTTGGATTAAAATCTTCAATTAGTTTTATCATCATATTTGTAAATCCATAGACAGCGTTTATTGGAACACCTTNGGAATTACTCATTGGNGGAAGAGCGTAGTAGGCTCTAAAAATATAACCCGAACCATCAACCAAAATTAATTTTTCTTCAGTATTTTTTTCTGGTTTTAAGTTCAATTTTTTTTTCTTAAAGTTATTTTTTTAAAACAAAAATTTTTGAACAATATGGACAAATAACTTTACCACTTTTTGCAATATTTAAGTAAATAAGAGGGTGACCATAGTCTTCACCACCATCACATGCAACAATCTTATCTTTAACCCAAAATTTTTCAGGGGTGTCAATATTATTTTTCTTTATTTTCAAATTANTCATTTTTCTTTTAATATATCAAAATATAATATATTTATAGTAAATNTTAAATATAAATTTATCAATCATCTATGTCAAAAAAATGGCTNAAACCAAANAATAATTTAGCAATTCAGATTAAAGGTCTTAGTAAGACTTATAAGAGATTTAAAAAATAACATTAAAGCATTATCCAAAATTGATTTAAATATTAGATGTGGGAGCTTTTATGGCTTACTTGGTCCAAATGGTGCAGGTAAATCAACTATAATTAATATTTTAGGTGGTACAGTNGATAAAGATGAAGGCGAAATAAAAATTTGGGGATTAGATATTGATAAACATAGAAAACAATCAAAATTAGCAATTGGAATTGTACCTCAAGAATTAAATATCGATGCATTTTTTACTCCAAATGATCAACTTGANCTTCAAGCTGGATTATTCAGCGTTCCAAAAAAAGAGAGAGTTACAGACTATATTTTAGANTTAATGGANCTTACTGATAAAGCTAATGAATATAGTAGGAAACTTTCAGGTGGTATGAGAAGAAGACTTTTAGTTGCTAAAGCAATGGTACATAACCCACCAATTTTAATTTTAGATGAACCAACAGCAGGAGTTGACATTGAACTAAGAAAAAAACTTTGGTTAAATTTTAAAAAATTAAACAAACAAGGAGTAACTATAATACTAACTACACATTACTTAGAAGAAGCAGAAGCATTATGTAATGAAATAGCAATAATTCATAAAGGTAAAATAGTAGCTAATGATTATAAAAAAAATCTTCTTAAAATAATTGATAAAAAGTTGCTTATTATTAGATTTGACAAATTTCCAGAAGATCAATTAGTCAACAATTTAAAAATGTTTGGAAACACAAAAATTTTTCAAAAATCATGTGAGATAACATTTAAACCTAAAGAATATTCAATAGATAAAATTTTGAATGTTNTTAAAAAAAGTGGTTTAAAAATTATTGACCTCCAAACTAAAGACGTAAACCTNGAGGATGTTTTCATTTCNCTAACAAAAGATTAAATANGTAGCAAAAGACCCTATTAATATNCCTTCAAAAAAAACTACCCACAAAATTTCATAATTAGACATATTAAATAGTTTTTGAACTTGCTCTAATTTGTTAACATGCCATGCTTTTAACTTTTTTAACAATTATTTCAACTTTTTTAAATTAAGGTTTTCTCTCAAAAGATTTTANATCATCTTCAATATGATGGAAATGTTGTTTATCAATAGTAAATATAGCAATTTCAGGTTTAAAAATAGAAGGATCATCAAAAGTCCCAACTTTTAAAATAATTGAGTTTGGTCTATTTGGATTTTTTGTGCCTATTGGTGTTCCACAGATTTTACAAAACATTCGTGTCATAGCTTTATCAATATCTTTTCTTTTAAAAGTTTGTGGTTGACCTTTAATAAAATTAAACCCATCTAATGGCATAATCATTAAAACATTTGGATGTCCTCCAGTTATGTATTGGCATTCTCTACAATGACATTGTATTGAAGCTTGAACTTTCCCATTAACTTTATATCTTAAAGATCCACAGTAACAACCACCCTCAATTATCATATATTCTCCACNATTAAACTAATAACAGATTATACAAAATAAAAATCAAATAAATAATTTTATTAAATTTTTAATAAGTAAAGAAAAACCAATTATTATTAAAATTAATAATATAAGTTTTTGAAAAATTTGGTTTGATAATTTAGTTCTTATTTTTGNGCCAAGAAATTGTCCAAAAATTGCTGGTAAAGTCAGACCTAANCTCATNATTAAATCATNATAATCACCTAATCCATGAAATATCATTGAAGAATATAATGGTATTGATGCAAAGAAATACATTGTTGCAGTTGTTCTAATAAATAATTCTTTTTCTATATTTATTGAGATAAGAAAAGTTATAATGGGAGGTGCATAAAATGTTGTTAATCCGCCTAAAATACCNGAAAAAAAACCTATAAAAATTGATGCAATTTTTTCATTTGTTTTTTTTANATTNTTTAAATTTATTCCNAAAAAATTTAATGAAGTAAAAAATATAATAACAANCGAAATAGCGATTGATATNAAGCTAAAACTTAAATTTAAAATTAATTTCCCCCCTATTAATAGCCCTAAAAATAAAGCTAGAAACATCGGCAGAAATCTAAATGTCCCAATTCCTTTTTTTATATCCATTTGTAAAAAGTTTGTGAAAATTACTGGGAAACAGAGAAGCATCATTGCTTTCGTAGGAGGNAAAAGAAAAGCAATAATAGGAACTGAAAACATTGACATNCCTATGCCGACAGATCCTTTAACAANCCCTCCTATAAAAACTGCTGAAATAATTATAATAAAATTTTCGAANAGTAAGTATTCAGTCATTTTTTTTTTAAAAAATTAATTTTATTATAACTCCCTTTTATTGAGCCTTTTTAACAGAAGAGGTTTTATCTTCTTTATTTCAATAAAAGGNTGGATTCTAGACACATAATTAATATTTTTTAATGCGTCATCAAATTTTCCCAAATTTATATAAATTTGAACTAAACCGGAAATTGCACCAAAATGTCTTGGTTCTTTTTTTAAAGTCAATTTAATATATTGAATAGATTCCTGATAATCTTTTTGTAAAAATTTAATAGTAGCAACTTTGTTAAAAGGCTCAGACCACTTTGGTTCAATCTTACACAAGTTCAAAAAAACTTTTAAAGCTTTATCAGTTTTACCATCATATAGTAATTGAATTCCTTGGGACATTTTTTTATTATTTTCTTGATTCGAACCATTAGATATCCAGTGATTCCATATTTTTTTCTCTAATTCCTTTGCTTGTGCAAAGTTATTTGCATTTTGTAATTTTAAAAATAAATTATTTAATACCTCAGAAAATGAACTNGAAGTTGTTAAAAAAAANAATAGTAATATTAGATAAATAAATTTCATTTAATCAATTAATACCAAAAATTCTTACTTATGCATGATTGTTCTTTAGGTAAATCAATTAAAACAGAACTCGGATTACTTAAAATATATGGTTTTAAATTTTTAGTTACTTCATCAAGATGCCAAGCAAAATCTAATTTTTTATTAAAAGAATTATCTTCAAATAAAATAAAAGAAGACATTTTTCTTCCAACAACATTTCCAACTTCTTTAAATTNACCGTTAATCCTTTTAAANACTTTTGAAAATATTTTATTTTCACNTTCTTTAAATAAGAATTCTGTAACTTGTTTTTTGTTTAATTCATTACATACAATTCCAGCAGTTGGTTCCAATGCAAAAGCTTTCAAAGGATAGAAGATTAAAATCTGAATTAAAATAAATGTATTAAATTTANTTAAACTCTTCAGAATTAAATTCATGCAAAAAAATCCCCTACTTTCTATAAGTTTANGTATTACAATATTTGTGTCAACANTCACATTATCTTACACAGTTTCTTTTAAAGTTAAAAATATTNCAACAATAAATTAAGATAACAACTCTTTGAACTATTCTTCACTACATTCTTGCTAATACTTTTTTGAGATATAAGTATTTTATTTACCTATATAATGACTTCAGTTCCTTTATTAAACGTAAAAATTTCAAGACTGTCCTTCCTACCTCTTATTTTTACTTTTTTTGGTAGAAGATCATCAGTTTTCATATTTGCTTTTATTGCAACATATTTTGAGACTACTAATTCACATTTAAATTGTTTGCTTAGAGTTTCTAATCTACTTGCTATATTAACATTGTCACCTACTACAGTCTCAGATACATTGCTACCATAGCCCATCATTCCTACAATTGTATTACCAGCATGAATACCAATGCCAAATTTAATTTTTTCAGAAAATTCATAATTAATTTCTTTATTTAATTCTTGCATTGTTAATGAAATTTTATTTGCTGACAAAATAGCATTTCTTGAGTTGGTGTTAATACTATTACTTTTATCAAAAATAGCCATAATTCCATCTCCTATAAACTTATCTAATCTTCCATTGTTTTTTTCTATTACTTCTCCACAAGCTGCATAATACTTGTTTAAAATATATACGACGTCGTATGGTAAAGCAGTTTCTGAAAGTTTAGTGAAATCTCTTAAATCAACAAAAAGAATAACAGTTTCCTGTTCTTTCCCAGTTAAATTCAGTAAGTTTTTTAAATTTTGAACAGAACTATTTGGATTTAATAAGGGTATCACTGAAATATCATTTGTAGGTCTTAGTTGNCAAGCTAATCTTATACCATCGTCAAGACCTGCTCTTTCATTGGTTAGTATCTCTGAATCACATGAAATGGTGCGGCTGAGAAGACTCGAACTTCCACGGGTTTTACCCCACAGCGACCTCAACGCTGCGCGTCTACCAGTTCCGCCACAGCCGCATTAAATTGTATCTTATGTTGTAAAATTTAAAAATCAACATATAACATCATTATGAAAATTAACAACATCGTAAATTTTAAAAATTCAAAAAATCTCATTGATTATGATCAGGCTTTAGAATTTATGCGATCTCATATTGCTAAAATGAAAAACAATCAAGAAGATGAAATGTTATGGTTTTTAGAGCACAAACCAATTTACACAGCAGGAACATCTGCAAAGGAAATTGATCAAAAAATTAAAAATCAAGATTTAATTAGATATGTAGGAAGAGGTGGTCAATGGACCTGGCACGGACCAGGACAGAGAGTTGTATACATAATGTTAGATCTAAAAAAAAGAGAAAAAGATATTCAAAAATTCGTCAGATATTTGGAAAAGTGGATTATATCAACTTTAAATACTTTTGATATTGATGCTTTAGTAATTGATGACAATCCTGGAGTTTGGTTGGAAAAAAATAATAAATTTTANAAAATAGCATCTATTGGAATACGAATATCTCATTGGATAACCTGGCACGGTATATCAATAAATATTAATCCAAANTTAAAATCTTTTGATGAAATAATACCTTGTGGTTTTAAAGATGGCTTTGTAACAAGTTTTAAGGAAGAAGGTAAAATAATTTCTTTAAGTAAATTTGATNAAAAATTGAAACAAAATTTTTCATTATTTTTTTAAATTTTTTATCTNANTTTATATAATTTAATAATATTTTTACATAAAATATTATATGCTTTTAATGAATCACTCTTTAAATCAAAATCATTTAAAAAACCAGCATCTTGTTCATTTTCTTTATTTTCATAATGTAAAATTTTATTTCGTTTTTTCCTAAGCCAAGCAATTTCACTTGAATATTTGATTTTATTTAATTCTAATCCATCAACTAAATCATAAGNATCTTCTTGATGNAAAATATTATCTAAAATNGTTAATGANAAAACAATNATAGATGCCCACATTTNATTTTTTTTTGCNAGTATTATTTCATTAAATATTTTTTTTGAATTTGNNTTCAAATAATTNAAAATTATTTCAATCTCAAATTGNTCATTTTGGGTTTTCATAATTTAGTTTTATAAGTTTATANATTTTTTTAAAAATTTTAAGATTATTNTTTCTTTTTTCATTTTCTTCTTCAACAATACCCCANTTTTCTGATTGCCATATCTCATGCAAATAAGCATTTTTGAATAAATTTTCAGGTTTTATTTTGTTAGTTAGATATAGATATCCTAATAATATAGAGCCAGTCAATTGAGTAATCATCAATAAGCATGATAAACTTATATAATCTAAATTAACTATTTTTTCTTTTAGATGTTTGATGGACTGAACATTTTGTACAATTGGCATTATATCAGTAGTATAATTAAAATAAAGATCCTCTCTTTCTAATTTATTCAATTGTGATTTCCAGTNTTTCNCTTGTAATGAATAAATTTCTTTAGGTTGTTCTTCCCAATAACAAATAAGATCTGTNTTNACATATTTTAGNACTTCATNAATATACTTAAATTTATCAGATGAAATTTTATCTTTAGCTAATGAATAAATATTATAATAAATAGATTCATTTAAATTTTTAAGTTTTGAATTTTTTATCTCACTCAAAATTAATTTCGGATAAATTTTGTTAGTAAAATCAAATAACTGTTTTTCAGGTGTTTTAACTTTAACCTCATTAAGATAAAGATTATAAAAACCATTTTCAGACCTTAAAAAAAGTTTTAAAAACATATTTTACAAATTATTAATAATTAAAAACAATTCCTCAGAATCCTTAACAATAAAATCAGCCCCTTCACTTTTAAGCATATCTGCACTATTATAACCCCATGACACTCCTATAGAAGTAATTCCTGCATTCACTCCTAAACCTATATCATTGATAGTGTCTCCAACAATAATAACACTATCTTTTGATAAACTTAGTTTCGACATAGCTTCAATAGCCATATCAGGATCTGGTTTTGGTTCTAATTCATCAGTTGTTAAAGTTATATCAAATATCTCAGTTAAATTATGTTTCTTTAATCCGTTATTAAGAGCTATTCTAGATTTGTTGGTNGCCACACCTAACAAAAAATCTTTATTACTCTTNAGGTCATANAAAAGTTTTAACATTCCTGGAAATATTGGTTCATCTTGTAGACCTAACCTACCTTGCTCCGCATACCATTCTTTATAAGCATAAGAGATNNTTTCTGGATTAACAGTATAACCTTTAGGTGCATAAACTTCTAATGCGATAGCAAGAGGCTTACCAATATTTTCTTTAACCTTATTAGGATCTGGGTCAGGTAATCCACATTTCCTAAAAGCTTCAATCGCTCCTTTAACTATCATCTTTGCAGAGTCTACAATTGTTCCGTCATAATCAAATAAAATTAACTTTTTACTCATAATTAAAATCCTTTACAAAATCTTTTTCTATTATTTTAAGTTNAAAATTTAAGTTTTTTTCATTAATNAANTTTATAAAATGTTCAGGCAAAGGTGCTTTAATTTGAATTACATTAGGAATTTTTATCATATAAGAATGNAGTTTTAAAAAATNANCNTCNTCTTTATAAGAATCATTNAATGAATACTTTTTGTCGCCAACAATTGAGCAATTTATCTGATTCATNTGTACTCTTAGTTGNTGAGTTCTTCCAGTTATAGGATATAAACNAACTAANGCGAAGTTTAAGTTTTTTACTAAGGTTTTAAAATATGTTTTAGCATATTTCCCNTTGGTATCNGAGATCTTCATTTTTCTTNATTGTACAAATTTATTTTTTTCAATTTTAGANGTTATATATCCCTCAAGTTTGTTTGGGACTGGTGAAACAATAGCTAAATATAGCTTTTGAACTTCATTATTTTTAAAAGAATAATTTAAAGATTGAGTTGTTTTTAAATTTTTTGCGATAAGAAGAATGCCTGATGTATCTTTGTCTAATCTATGTACTAATTTCAGCTTATCTTCATTTGAAACAACTTTTAATAATTCATCAATATATAAATTTTGGCGTGTACCACCTTGAACAGCAATTTTGTTAGGTTTNTTTAATACTACTAAATTTTTATTTTCTTTTATTTTAATTTTTTTATATAAATCTAAATAATAATTAATTTTAGNCTTACTAAGTACTAATTCATTTTTCTTATTTGNAGANAACAAAGATTTTTCATATAATATAATTTGTTTTTTTTCTATCTTATCAGAGGCTTTAGCTTTTTTACCATTTAATAATATAAGTTTATTTCTTAAAGATTTTTCTAATANTGATTGATTGATNTATCCTAAGTTTCTTCTTATGCACCTATCCAATCGAGAATTATTTTCAGTCTCAGGTATTATAAATTGATCAAGTTTATTCACTCTTTATCATTAGTAAATTTAACACCATAAATCCAGCCTTCTTTTTTGGCAACTTTATGTACCTTCCAATAATTTAAGTTTTGTGAAAAATATTTTATAGCAGCAACAGATATAATTGCATCAGCTTCATCTTGGTCAGGACCAAACATTTTAAATTCCTTTGAAATTGGCAAACTATTATATTTTTTTAAACCCTCATTTATCTGATTAATAGTATAGCCAATATTTTTTTTTGGTTTTATCAAATGTTTTCTAAAGTATAAAGTTGGGAANATCTCTACAATTATACTCTTGTCGTCGTTTTTATAGCNATCAAATGGCCAAATATTGAAATNATTTTTTAAAAATTTTAATACCCTCATTCCTGAAAGAGTTCCTGTTCCTACAGCACCAGGACCAACACAATTAAAAGTTGGACTAGGAGAACAAATCTCTTTTGCAAAAGTTTCTGTAACCCTTCTCCTAGATTGAAATTTTTTTCCTCTATTTANAGGCGAATTNTAATATTCTTTAACTATTTTGATATTCCAAACGTTACCCCCNTAGAAATTTTTATTATCTAAATTAAATGAATCGATNAANTCCCAAAGTTTATTTGGAGTTAAAGGTGANTTTTTTAAATTNAAAAAATAACTTTNGTAATCTTGAAATGGNTATGAAAAGGCAAAGTCAAATCCTATTAAATATCTTTTATTAGATTTTAAATTTTTCAAATATTCNATTAATGTGTCTCTGTTCCAGTATTTTTGATTATTTAAAGGTGATATTATTTTTGGNCTTNAGTTTTTTGCATCTAAAAATGCGATTTTTATNCCCTTTTGGAACCTATTTTTATCGCCTGACCAGTCTATAGCATAATAACCGTCAAAACAATGCATAGCTAGATTAACCTGAAGCTACAGCGGCNCCTTGATCTTTATTTTCANCTTCNTTTAGTTTCTTTTCATCTTGAGTTGGTCCACTATCTTTACCCCTAGATTCTTCNTCTCTATCAACTAGTTCTATAACAGCCATAGGTGCTGAGTCACCATACCTAAACCCAGCTTTNAGAACACGTGANTATCCACCTTTTCTAGCTTCATATCTTTTAGCTAATGTACTAAATAATTTTTCAACTAATTTTAAATCACCTATTTTACCTAAAGCTTGCCTCCTTGCGTGCAAATCACCTTTTTTTCCAATGGTAATTAGTTTATCAAAGTAAGGCTTAAGAGTTTTTGCTTTCACTAANGTAGTTANTATCTGCTCATGCTTAATTAAAGCCTGTGACANATTCTTTAACAATGCTTTTCTNTGAGAAGAAGTTCTATTGAGTTTTTTACCTTTTATTCTNTGCTTCATATCAATTACCTTTAATTAAATGGATCCTCAATCTTCTTTGCTAAATCTTCAATGTTTTCAGGTGGCCAATTTTCTATAATCATTCCTAATTCAAGATCCATAACTTTAAGGACTTCCCTAATTTCGTTCAAACTTTTTCTACCAAAATTTGGTGTCCTGAGCATTTCTGGCTCTGTTCTTAAAACTAAATCACCAATGTATACAATATTATCGTTTTTCAAACAATTTGCTGACCTAACTGATAGCTCAAGTTCATCAACTTTTCTTAATAAATTTTTATTAAACGGTAAATCATCTACCTCAGGAGTTTCTTCTTCTTCTTCTGGCTCTTCAAAATTGATAAAATTTTGCATTTGATCTTGCATTATTCTTGCTGCAAAAGCCACAGCGTCTTCAGGAGTAACTGATCCATCAGTACTTACATTAAGCAATAATTTATCAAAATCAGTTTGCTGTCCTACTCTTGCGTTATCTACATCATAAGATACTTGCAAAATAGGGCTAAAGATTGCATCAATTGGTATCAAACCAATTGGTTTATCTTCTATTGTATTTATTCCTGCAGAAACATATCCTTTACCATTTTCTACTGTAAACTCTATTGATAACTTATTACCTTCTTCAAGGGTGCATATTTCATGATCTGGGTTCATTATTGTAATACTAGATGTTTCCTCAATGTGTCTAGCGTTAACAGTTAGAGGTCCTTCAACATCCAAATAAAGTTTTTTTGGTCCCTCTTCTTCCATTTTTACTTTAATACCTTTGATGTTTAAAATCATGTCTGTTAAATCTTCTCTTACACCAGGTAAAGATGAAAATTCATGAAGAGCACCTTGGACTTGCATTGATGTAATTGCACTACCTTGAAGTGAAGATAAAAGAATTCTTCTTAAAGCATTACCAATAGTAACGCCAAAACCTCTCTCTATAGGCTCAGCAACAATTGTAGCATTTGATTTCTCATCATTATTATGTTTAACAGTAAGTTTTGCGGGTTTAATTAATTCTTTCCAATTTTTTTCAATCATTTTACATCCATAATTAATTTAATTAAATATAAGTATATTTATCTATACTCTTCTTCTTTTTTTGGGTCTACATCCATTATGTGGTATTGGTGTAACATCTCTAATGGAATTAACTTGAAAACCAACCATTTGAAGAGCTCTTAATGCTGATTCTCTTCCTGATCCAGGGCCTTGAACTTCAATATCCACAATTTTAACCCCATGCTCGGAAGCTTTTTTCCCAGCATCTTCAGCAGCCAATTGAGCTGCATAAGGTGTTGATTTTCGAGAGCCTTTAAACCCCATACTACCAGAAGATGACCATGCTACAGTATTTCCTTGGTAATCAGTAATTGTTACTAAAGTATTATTAAAGGAAGAATTTACATGAGCTATTGCATTTGTAATATTCTTCTTTTCCTTTTTTTTAACTTTTGTTTGTGAAGGTTGTTTTGCCATTATTTATACCTCTAATTATTTCTTTTTACCAGCTATAGCCTTAGCAGGACCTTTACGAGTTCTAGCGTTAGTATGGGTTCTCTGACCTCTTACAGGTAAATTTTTTCTATGCCTCAAGCCTCTTAAACATCCCAAATCAAGATATCTTTTAACATCAAGAGATTTTTTTCGTCTTAAATCACCTTCAACCATATAATCTTTATCAATTATATCTCTGATTTTAGTCAATTCAGCTTCAGATAGGTTGTTAACTCTTTTTTCATCTATAATTCCAGCTAACTCACATATTTTTTTACTAGAACTTAAACCTATACCATGAATATAAGTAAGAGCTATTTCAACTCTTTTATTCGTAGGTATATTAATACCAGCTATTCTTGCCATTAATATTCTCCATAAAATATAGGGATTGGCGGATTATAAACCTTAACATAATCTAGTCAACCCTTAACTCTTCATTAATTATTTTTAATATGCTCGATGAAACTTGTTCAATAGTTCCCATTCCATCAATAACATCTAATAAGTTTTGTGATGAATAATATTCTAATACAGGTTTAGTCTCATTATTATAAACATTTAATCTTTCAACTAATATATCAGATGTATCATCTTTTCTTGTATTAACTTCCTGCTTAGCTCTATTTTCTATTCTATCGACTAAGATTTTTTCATCAACATCGATATGGAAAACAAAATCTAGCTTTATTTTAATATCCTCAATTATTTGGTCTAATTTTTTTGCTTGTTTTAAATTTCTAGGAAATCCATCAAAAATAAAACCTCTTTGGTTAACATTTTTANCTAATCTTTCAGTAATTAGTGAAAAAATAATTTCATCTGANACTAGTTCACCATTAGCCATGATAGATTCAACTTTTTTACCTAANTCAGTTTTTTGTTTTACAGATTCTCGAAGAATGTCTCCNGTTGAAATTTGAGNTAANCCAAATTTNTCAATTAAATATTTNGCTTGTGTACCTTTNCCAGCTCCAGGAGCNCCAAATAAAATTATGTTCATCTAGTATACCCGCCTAGNCTTCTTTTTTTTATTAGCCCTGAGTATTGATGGGCTAACATATGTGATTGGGCTTGAGTNACAGTGTCAATAGCNACTGTCACAACAATCAAAAGNCTTGTTCCTCCAAAATAAAATGGAATTGAATATTTTGATATAAGTATTTCAGGTAAAATGCATACNGCACAAAGATATAATGAACCNATNGCAGTTAATCTTGTCAATACAAAATCAAGNTAATCAGCAGTAGGTGGACCTGGTCTAATNCCAGGNACAAACCCNCCATTTCTTTTTAAATTATCAGCAGTTTCATCAGGATTAAANACAATTGCTGTNTAGAAAAANGCAAAAAATACGATTAAACTAATGTAAATTGCAAGATAAATTGGTTGACCTCTTNCTAATANAGAATTTAGAGTTATTAACCAATCAGGACTTTCAGATCCNAGACCTGCGAATGAACTTACTGACGTTGGAAGTAAAAGCAATGCTGAGGCAAATATTGGAGGTATAACACCAGGCACATTAATTTTTAGGGGCAAATGAGACGAATCGCCTGAAAATACTTTATTACCAACCTGTCGTTTAGGATATTGTACAACAATTTTTCTTTGAGATCTCTCAATAAAAACTATAAAAGCTATTACAGCAATTGCTAANATAAATATTNTTATTATTAAAATTGGTGAAAGTGCACCTGTTCTNCCCTGTTCTAATATTTGNGCTAAAGCTCTAGGTAATTCAGCAACAATGCCAGAAAAAATTAAAAGAGAAACACCATTACCAAGACCTCTTTCTGTAATTTGTTCACCAAGCCANAATAGAAACATTACTCCACCAACTAAAGTAACTACAGTAGTTATCTTAAAATAAATGCCTGCATTTAATACAAGNGAGCCACTGGCNCCAGAGGTGCTTTCAAGTGCNACNGCAAAACCCCAAGCTTGNACAGTAGCNAGTANTACAGTTAAATATCTAGTGTATTGGTTTATTATTTGACGACCANTTTCACCTTCTTTTTTTAGTTGAGCTATTTGAGGTGANAGAGAACTCATTAATTGCATAATNATAGATGCAGATATGTAAGGTATAATAGTTAGAGCGAATATAGTCATTCTTCCCAGAGCACCNCCGGAAAACATATTAAACATCCCTAGNACTCCNCCACTTGTNTGATTNACAATTTCATTTAATACAGTNGGATTTATNCCAGGAACTGGTATGTANGTTCCNAGNCGATAAATAATAAGAGCACCTAAGGTAAATAAGATNCTTTGACGTAATTCTTTTGCTTTNCCGAATGTACCAAATATATTTTGATCAGCCATAATTATTGCTTATTTTTNATTTGTTCAAAAGTTCCACCATTTTTTTCAACAATAACNTTGGCACTCTTTGAAAAATTAAATCCTAAAAATTGTAACTTACTTTTNAATTCACCCTTTGCTAANATCTTTATATTTTTNGTCTTATTTTTTAGTAAACCAGCCTTNAATAAAGTTTCACTATCTATTGGTTTTTCAGNAGNGATCTTTTTGTCATTTATTAACTTTTGGATTGTACCTAGATTAATAGGTGTAAAATCTATTCTAAATATATTGTTGAAACCTCTTTTTGGCAATCTTCGATGTATCGGCATTTGACCACCTTCAAATCCTTTTATAGAAACCCCAGATCTTGATTTTTGGCCTTTATGTCCTTTTCCAGAAGTTTTTCCTGTACCAGAACCAATCCCTCTTCCTATTCTTTTTCTACTTTTTGTATTATGAGATTTAAGTTCATTTAATTTCATAGTTCGCTCCGATAAATATTTAAATTATTTTAACTAAATGACTAACTTTTTTTACCATCCCACGAACAGAGGGAGTGTCTTCAAGTTCTCTTACTTTTCCAACACGAGTTAAGCCGAGACCAATTAAAGTTTGCTTTTGGTCAGATTTGCGACCAATACCACTTTTAATTAACATAATTTTTATATTTTTTTTATTCATATTATTCATCATTTAATTTAGTTTTTAGTATCATTATTTCCAAAAACATCTGAAACTTTTATTCCTCTTTTTGAAGCAATACTTCTTGGTGAATTCATAAAAGAAAAAGCTTGAAACGTAGCTTTAATCATATTGTGTGGATTAGATGTTCCAACGGATTTAGCAACAACATCTTGAACTCCAAGTGTTTCAAAAACAGCTCTCATAGGTCCACCCGCAATAATTCCAGTTCCAGGAGGAGCAGATCTTAGAACTACTCTACCTGCTCCATAATGACCTTTCATGTCATGATGGAGTGTTCTACCTTCTTTAAGTGGAACTCTAATCATTTTCTTTTTTGCATCATCAGTAGCTTTTCTAATTGCTTCTGGAACTTCCTTAGCTTTTCCTGTACCAAATCCAACCCTACCTCTTAAGTCTCCAACCACAACTAAAGCCGCAAAACCAAATCTTCTACCACCTTTTACAACTTTTGCTACTCTATTAATACCAACTAGCTTGTCAGTTAACTCAGCTTCATCTTTATTGTTTTTCTTCTCAACTTGATTCATAATTAATCCTTAAAATTTTAATCCATTAGATCTAGCTCCATCAGCTAAAGATTTAATTCTTCCATGATATAAATATCCACCTCTATCAAATACAACAATTTGCAAACCCTTTTTTTTGGCTTTTTCCGCTATATCTTTACCAACTTTTTCAGCAGCATCAATAGTCCCTGAAGATTTAATATCTTTTTTAATAAGAGGATCTAAAGTTGAAGATGAACATAAGGTAATTTGTTTATAATCATCAATTATTTGACAATATATATGTTTATTAGACCTGTATACTGAAAGTCTAAGCTTATCACCAATACTTTTTTTTATAGATAGTCTATTTCTTAATTTTCTTTTTTCAAAAAGAGATTTTTTTGTAACCATTATGCAATCCTATTTTTTCTTACCTTCTTTTCTAATAATAAATTCATTAGCATACCTTATACCTTTGCCTTTAAATGGCTCAGGAGGCCTTTTTGATCTTATAACTGAACAAAATTGACCAATTTTTTGCTTATTCGCACCACTAACTGCTAATTTTGTATTACCATCCATTTTAATGTCAATATCTTCAGGAATATCGATTTCAACTGTATGACTTAATCCAAGGTTTAAAATTAGTTTTTTTCCAGATACAGCTCCTCTATATCCAACCCCAACAATTTCTAAGTTTTTAGTAAAACCGTTTGATACACCAACTGCCATATTATTAATTAATGCACGGGTAGTTCCCCAGTTAGCTTTACCCTTAAGACTNTCATCCTTATTTTGAACAACAATTTTTTTATCTTCAACTTTTAAATCAATAGTATTCTGTATTTTCATTTCTAAGGAACCTTTGGGGCCTTTTAGCTTTAATATGCTGTTATCATATAAAACTTCAACATTATCTTCTAAATTTATTGGACTTTGACCAATTCTAGACATAAATCACTCCTAGTAAATTGTACATAAAACTTCGCCACCAACATTTGCTTCTCTAGCCTCATTTTCGCTCATAACACCTCTTGGAGTTGATAGGATTGAAATNCCTAGCCCGTTGTATGTTTTTTGTAAATTTTTTATATTNGAATAAACTCTTCTTCCAGGCTTTGAAACTCGCTTTATTTCAGTTATAACTGGTTTCCCATTATAATACTTAAGTTCAATTTCAAAAAAATTAATACCTGGTTTGATTTGCTTTTCTTCAAAATTTCTAATGAAACCTTCTCTTTTTAAAACCTCTAGAACATTTTTTCTAAATCTTGAGGCTGGTGCATCAACGACTTTTTTAAAAGTTGTTTGACCATTTCTTATCCTTGTTAACATATCACCTAGTGTATCACTCATTGACATTTTTGTTCACCTCTTACCAACTTGATTTTACCATGCCTGGAATAAGACCTGTTAGAGCATGTTCTCTAAGCGCNATTCTAGACATNTTAAATTTTCTATAAAAACCTCTCGGCCTTCCNGTTACTTCACATCTATTCCTAAGCCTNATTTTAGCACCATTTCGTGGNCANTCNGCGAGTTTTANTTGTGCATTAAACCTTTCTTCAATAGATAAACTTTTATCAGAACAAATTTTTTTTAATTTAGATCTTTTTGAGTTATATCTATTAANCAGCTTTAATCTTTTTAAATTTTTTTGAATTGCGCTTTGTTTAGCCATATATCGTCTCCATATTCTATTTNACAAAAGGAAAATTNAAATTACTTAATAATTCTTTTGCTTCCTCATCTGTTTTTGCAGTTGTAACTATTGTTATATCCATACCTCTGGGAGTATCTACAGTATCATATTCAATTTCAGGAAAAATAAATTGTTCTTTTAATCCTAANGAATAATTTCCATTACCATCAAAACTTTTACCACTAATACCTCTAAAATCTCTAACTCTNGGTAATGCAATATTAATCAGTCTATCAATAAATTCATACATCTTAGATTTTCTTAACGTGACCTTTAAACCAACAGACATTCCTTCTCTAAGTTTAAAACTTGCATTTGCTTTTTTTGCTTTTGTAACGACAGGAAATTGACCAGTTATAGCTGATAGTTCTTTTTGAGCAATTTCTATTTTTTTAGAATCTTTAACGGCTTCTCCTAACCCCATGTTTATAACAACCTTGTCTATTTTAGGAATTTCCATTACATTCTTATATTTAAATTTGTCTTGTAGTGAATTAACTATATTTTTTTTATAATTTTCATACATTCTTTCAGACATAAATTCTCCTTAAATCAAACCTTTGACCCTGATGAAACTGAAATTCTAATTTTTTCATCCTTATTAATCTGATACTTTATTCGTGAGGGTTTTGAATTTTTTGGGTCTAGGAAAGCTACATTGGATATATGAATTGGCAATTCAATTTCGTCGATTTTTCCTGGGTTTTCTTGTGTTGGCTTTCTGTGTTTTTTAACAATATTTATTCCACGAATTTTAACTTTATCAATATTTTTTAGTACATCTATAATCTCACCAGATTTGCCTTTATCTTTTCCTGATATAACAATTACGTTATCACCTTTTTTCAATTTAAATTTCTTCATTACAAAACTTCCGGGGCTAATGATATTATTTTCATGAATTTTTTTCCTCTGAGTTCTCTTGTAACTGGACCAAATATTCTAGTTCCAATTGGTTCATTACTTTTATTCACAAGTACTGCAGCATTTTTATCAAATCTTATACATGTGCCATCATTTCTTTTAACTTCTTTGGCTGTCCTGACAATCACTGCTCTATGTACATCACCTTTTTTTACTCTACCTCTTGGTATAGCTTCTTTGATTGAAACAACTATTACATCACCAACAGATGCCGTTTTTCTTCCACTACCACCTAGAACTTTAATACATTGTAAAAGTCTAGCCCCAGAATTGTCAGCGACATCTAATTTTGTTTGCATTTGAATCATTTAGATCTCCAAGTTAATAAATTACTTCAAAATTTTTTGTTTTAGAAAAAGGTTTAGCTTCAATTATTTCAACAGTATCTCCAGTTTGAAATTTATTATTTTTATCGTGTGCTTGAACTTTTTTAGACTTTGTAACAAATTTTTTATAAATAGGATGCATAATTCTTCTTTCAACCAACACTGTAATTGTTTTATCGGCCTTATTACTAACTACTTTTCCCGTAAGTATTCTTTTTGGCATTATTTTACTTTCA
>NZIY01000072.1 GCA_002691795.1 SAR116 cluster bacterium | reverse complement strand
ATATTAATATTTTTAATTTCATGGGAATCTCTAAAACCTCCATCAGTAACTACTCCAGCACAACCCCTTACCATCAATCTTGTAATTAATATAGATCCAGCAGAGGCTGCTCTAGGATTTTTTCTACTATCAAAAATTAAGACGTAATCTCTCGGACATTCTTCTACAGCTACTCTTTGCGGATGATTAGGATCTTTAAATACGTCAATTAAATTTAAATCTTCTCTCGCAGGTATATATCTAACAGTATAAGCCAAACCTAGCATCTTAGAAATATTTTTATTCAGGGGTGATAGTCCTTGAATAAATTGATTTTTTAATCCCTTTTTAAATAAAGCAGTACAAATCGTTGCAACACTCGCTATTTCATAAATCTTTTTTATATTTTGTTTCATTATAATATTATTCAAAAAATATCTGGTTCTTTAGCTGTTTTTCCAAAATCAGTTTCTAAAAAATCAAAATCACAACCCTCATTAGCTTGCTTTACGTGATTACTATACATCCAGAGCCACCCTCTTCCAGCTTTAGGCTGATTTTTAACTAAATTTAATTTCCTTTTATTTAAAGTTTTTTCATCAACTAACATATTTATGCTTCTTTTATTAACATTAATTTGAACAATATCTCCAGTTTCCAATAAAGAAAGGGGGCCGCCTATAAAACTTTCAGGTGCGACATGCAATATACAGGCACCATAACTAGTTCCACTCATTCGAGCATCTGATATTCTAACCATATCCCTTATACCTTTTTTTAGTAATTTCTTTGGAATAGGAATCATTCCCCATTCTGGCATTCCAGGTCCACCAACAGGACCAACATTCCTGAGAACAAGAATATGATTTTCAGTTACTTCAAGTTCTTCTGAATCAATGCTTTTATTCATATCTGGATAACTATCAAAAACTATAACAGGACCCTTATGATTTAAAAATTTTTTTTCACATGCTGCTGGTTTTATTACACACCCATCTGGGGCCAAGTTCCCTTTTAAAACAGCTAAAGAACCTTCTTCATAAATTGGGTTATTTAATGATCTTATTATATCATAATCTAAAGGCGGATGATCTTTTATAATATCCTTAATTATTTTTCCGGTAATTGTTTTTTCATTAAGGTTCAATTTAGTATAAAGCTGATTCATTAATGAAAGTATACCTCCTGCATAATAGAAATCTTCCATTAGATACTCTTCTCCTGAAGGTCTTATATTAGCAATAACTGGTGTTTTCTTTCCTATTTCGTCAAGTTTATCCATAGTTAAGTTTATTCCAGATCTCCTCGCAATAGCTATTAAATGTATAATAGCATTTGTTGAGCATCCCATGGCCATAGCAATAATAACTGCATTTTCAACAGACTTTTTGGTTACAAATCTAGAAGGTTTAAAATCTTCCCAAACCATTTCAACAATTCTTTTTCCTAAATTTGCCGACATTCTAATATGATTTGAATCGGGAGCAGGAATTGAACTAGCTCCAGGTAAACAAAAACCAAGAGCTTCAGCTATTGCAGTCATAGTACTTGCGGTTCCCATTGTCATACAATGACCATAAGACCTTGCGATACCCATCTCAACTTCTTCCCAATCATTTTTTGAAATATTACCTGCTCTTAATTCTGCCCAATATTTCCATCCATCCGAACCACTTCCCAAAAATTTCCCTTTATAGTTACCTCTTAACATTGGACCAGCGGGCAAAAAAACAGTTGGCAAATCATTACTTATTGCACCCATTAGAAGAGCTGGTGTAGTTTTATCACAACCGCCCATTAAAACAACACCATCAATTGGATGGGATCTGATTAATTCTTCTACTTCCATAGAAAGCATATTCCTGTATAACATAGTTGTTGGTTTTACATACATTTCTGCTAATGAAATTGAAGGTAATTCAACAGGAAATCCACCCATTTGAAAAACGCCCCTTTTTACATCTTCGATTCTGTTTTTAAAATGGATGTGACACGGTTGAAGGTCTGACCAAGTATTAATAATTCCAATTATTGGCTTTCCATGCCAATCTTCTTTACTATATCCAATTTGCATGGCTCTTGATCTATGTCCAAAAGATCTAACATTATCTGGAGCAAACCATCTAAAACTTCTAAGTGATTTATATTCTCTTTTCATAATAACAAATATTATAATATTAATTTTAAATAAATTTCAACATTATGTGAGTGGTGGTCCCGGCAGGACTCGAACCTGCGACCTATCCATTATGAGTGGAGAGCTCTAACCAACTGAGCTACAGGACCAAATCGTAATCGTTTCATTTTATACAATTTAACAATCATAAAGTAAAGTTAGGTTTTTAAGTTTCTAGAAAAGATCTTAGTTTTCTTGATCGAGAAGGATGTTTGAGTTTTCTCAAAGCCTTTGCTTCAATTTGCCTAATCCTTTCACGAGTAACACTAAATTGTTGTCCTACTTCTTCAAGAGTATGATCAGTGTTCATACCAATTCCAAATCTCATTCTTAAAACTCTTTCTTCTCTTGGAGTTAAACTAGATAATATTCTAGTTGTTGTCTCACGTAAATTGGCATGAATAGCAGCTTCTAGAGGTTGAACAGCATTTTTATCTTCTATAAAATCNCCTAAATGACTATCGTCTTCGTCTCCTACTGGTGTTTCAAGAGAAATTGGTTCTTTAGCAATTTTCAAAACTTTTCTAACTTTATCAAGAGGCATTGACAATTTTGTTGATAATTCCTCAGGTGTTGGTTCACGACCTATTTCATGCAACATTTGCCTNGATGTTCTAACNATTTTATTAATNGTTTCAATCATATGGACTGGTATTCTNATAGTTCTTGCTTGATCAGCAATAGATCTAGTTATTGCTTGTCTTATCCACCATGTCGCATAGGTTGAAAATTTATAACCTCTTCTGTATTCAAACTTGTCTACTGCTTTCATTAGACCAATATTACCCTCNTGGATAAGATCTAAAAATTGAAGCCCTCTATTTGTATATTTTTTAGCTATTGAAATAACTAATCTTAAGTTTGCCTCTACCATTTCTTTTTTTGCACGNGCAGCTTCTCTTTCCCCCTTTTGAATTATCTGGACAAGATTTTTAAATTCATCTATTGGTAAGTTAACTTTTGAGATAAATTCNTTGATCGATACCATAACTTGATCTATTTCATCTTTTTGACCATCAAAAAATTTTTTCCAACTTTTATTTGTATTTGCAAACTTCATCCAATCAAAATAAATATTGCTAGTTTGCCATTTTTTTAAAAATTCAGTTCTTTTTATGCCCGCATCTTCAGCCATCCTAAGAAGGTTACCCTCAATGTTAGAAATTTTTTTATTGAGGCCATAAATCTGATCAAGTAANATTTCTTGCTTATTTGGATTTAAATAAATTTTGTCTAATTTTTTTATAAGTTCAATTTGAAGTAGATTACGTTTTTTTTCGGATCTCTCAATAAACTGTTCACCCTTTTGAAGTCTTCCTAACCTTCTGTCNTTTAGACTTTGAATTTGTTTAAATGTGTCAACAAAACCATCAATTATTTCTANAATAGAGCCTTTAATTTCAGTTTCCATTGCTACNAGCGATAGGTTAGANTCTCCATCATCTTGATCATCATCTTGGTCTTCNTCATCTTCATTGTCATCATCTTTAGAAATTTCATCTTTTAATTCTTTTTTGTCTTTAGTTAATTTATCACCTAAAACAGGATTAAGATTAATCTTATTTTTATTTATTTCTTCACCATTTAGCGAGATATTTTCGGACAAATTATCTTCATTTAGTCTTGCATAAGTTGTTTCTAAATCTATTATATCACGCAACATCATTGATCCATTGTCAACATTGTCTCTCCATTGCAAAAATTGATGCATCGCGATTGGATTTTCGTATAAACCGCCAATCATTAGCTCTTTACCAGCTTCAATCCTTTTTGCTATAGCTATTTCACCTTCTCTTGAAAGAAGTTCAACAGTGCCCATTTCTTTCAAATACATTCTTACAGGATCATCTGATCTACTTCCTTCATCTTCAGAAATATTTCCAGAAACTTTACCCTCATTATCATCTGCGGTAGTTTCTTCATTTTGATCAATAATATTTATACCTAATTCATTAATCGAAACCATTACATCTTCAATTTGTTCAGAAGATAACTCTCCATCTGGAAGAGCTTTATTCAATTGCTCATGAGTTATGTAACCTGTTGATTTACCTTTTTTTAAAAGTGCTTTAATCTCAGAATTATTGAGATCAATGATAGGACTATCCGAATTCTGTTGTTCCGATTTATCTATATTTTTTTGGTTAATTTTAGATTTCATTTTATTTTTAAGCTATTTATTTGTTTTCAATCATATAAATTAATTCATTAAGAATTTTTTTACCCTCATTTATATTTACTTGTTTGCCTGAAGAGAGCAGTTTAGAAAAAATTACCTCCAAACTAAAATCTCCTACAAATTTAATAAGATCTCTATTTTCTAAANTATTNATTAATTGATTTTTATTAATATTNGGATCTTNATTTATCATATTAAATATAACTTCTTTAACTTCATGTAAACTATTATTACTAAATTTTATATTATTTAANTTTTTTTCAAAATCTGTATATAGTNCTGGAAAATTTAAAANAATTATTATTATTGCCTTAAACCTAAAGTCATCTTCGATTTTTGGTAAATTTAAATTNACNATGTTTTTTAATTTAATATTTGTTTGTCTTTTTTTAGATCTTAGTTCATTTATTCTCTGTTCAAGATCATCTTTTATAGCCAAACTGAGATTTTTNTCCTTTATTTGATANACTTTANTCCTAATANATTTCCAAAATTTAGCNATCTCNTCNGGAGAATCNTCATTTTTATTTTTTAGTCCCATTAACCAAATTATGTCTGCAATGCTANAACTTTTGGTTAGAAGTTCATCAAATTCATTTTTACCTCTTTGNGTAATNTATTCCTCTGGNTCTAATTTGTTTGGTAAAAAGACAAATTTAAAAGTGTTGTCAGCTTTAATGTGAGATAATAGTTTTTCAAACAACCTAATGGATGCATTTTTTCCTGCTTGGTCTCCATCAAAAACAATGAATATTTTTTTAGCAAGTTGACATAATAATTCTATTTGTTTGTCAGAAACAGCAGTCCCTAGACTTGCTACGGCTGGATAGTTGAATTTATATAAAGAAATAGCATCCATATATCCTTCACATAAGATGATGTATTCAACATTTTTATAATTCTTTTTTAAATTGTAAGCACCAAATAAAGTATTTCTTTTACTAAAAATTTCACTTTCNGGAGANTTTAAATATTTAGGNTCCGATGACCCTAGTGTTCGCCCACCAAAGCCTATGATTCTNCCGCNCATTGAAANAATNGGGATAATCAAACGATCATAAAAATAACCATAAAATTTGTTATACTTCTGTTTAACTANNCCNATTTCTAACAATTCATTTTCTTNNAAATGACAAGATTTTAAATAATCTAATAATTGATNCTTNAAATTTATTGGAGGNGCATAACCNATTGANAATTNTTCACATATTTCTTTACTAATACCTCTTTTTNTTANATATNCAAGAATTTGTTTTCCTTCATAACTAAACAAATTTTTCTTGAAATAATTNGATGNGATTTCTAATATTTTATACTTATTATGATTTANAGTACTGTTNAAACTTTTATTATTTAAATCTAGACCAATTAAACCTCCTAAATACTTAACGGAATCAGTAAANCTCATNTTTTCATATTCCATTATAAAAGTAAAAATGTCTCCATGCTTTTCACAACCAAAACAATGGTAAAATTTCTTCTCATCATTTACATGGAATGACGGAGTTTTTTCAGAATGGAATGGACACAGACCTATAAAGCTATTATCTGTTTTTTTCTTTAAATNNATTTTTTTCGAAATAATTTCTGATAACTTTATACGATTTTTTATTTCATCTTTTATATCATCATTAATCATATTTCATTGAATTAATGATTCTTTAATNATTTTACTAGCTTTNCTAAAATCCATATTAGTTGGATATTTTTCTTTGAGGTAGTTCATTAACTTNCCCATATCCTTTATTGATTTTGCATCATTTATTTTGATAGCTTCAATAACTAATTCATTNATTTCTANTTCATCCATTTGTTTTGGTAGAAATTGTTTAATAATATTTATTTCGTCTTCTTCACTTTTAACTAAATCTTGTCTATTACCTTTCAAATAAAGAGTTATTGATTCATCTCTTTGCTTCAACATTTTTTTTAATAATGAAATAATTTCTGATTCGTCGATACCATCTTGATTTCCGTCACTTCTTACAACAATATCTCTATCTTTAATAGCTGCTAGTATCAACCTTAGTGTTTTAGTAGCAACTACATCTTTATTAATAACAGATTTTTTTAATTCAGAATTTAACTTTTCTCTCATAATATACCTTTGNNATCATACTTATGTTTAATTTTATTGACCTAAAAAGTAAACCAATTTAATTAGTATATAAATATTTTGATATCATATGGTCGAATAATATATATATGCATAATTTTAAAAAATCCAACTTTAANCCNTATATACCCTTTNATTTTTTTAAAAAGGATAATGTTCATAAAGACGCTATACTTTTGCTTGAAAGCGGTGANGTTTTTTTTGGTTATTCCTTTGGATCAGAAGATTTAGGTATTGGAGAATTGTGTTTCAACACTTCAATCACAGGATATCAAGAGATAATAACCGACCCATCTTATTCAAANCAAATTATTAACTTTACTTTNCCTCACATAGGTAATGTAGGTACTAACAAATCTGATTANGAAGGAAAATCANATGTTTCAGGAATAATCACAAGACAAGTTCCAACAGAAAANTCAAATTGGAGAAGTGAAAAACATTTCTCANAATGGTTAAAAGAACTTTCAATACCTGGAATAGCTGGCATTGACACAAGAAAACTTACAAAAATTATCAGAAGTAGAAAAACAATCAATGCAGTCATATCCAAATTTGATAACAAAAAACAAATTAATGAATTAAATGAAGTTTTAAAAAATTATCCCTCTATGGAAGGGCTAGAATTACTAAGTGATATATCTACAAAAAAAGAATATTTTTGGAATGAACACTTACATAATTTATTAAAAAATAAAAATAAGAAAAATGATAAAAAACTGACAGTAATCTCTTTAGATTATGGAGTAAAATCTAATATTTTAAGAAATTTAACACATCGAAATATGGAAGTTACTGTTTTACCATTTGACACTAACCTTCAAGAAATTATCTCAAGAAACCCAGATGGTATTTTTCTGTCTAATGGTCCGGGAGACCCTGAAGCTTCTGATAAATGTGTTTTTAAACTACTAAAAAATCTGATGCAAACAAAAGTCCCCATTTTTGGTATCTGTATCGGCCATCAATTAATTGCTTTGTCTTTAGGAGCTAAAACATCAAAAATGAAACAAGGTCACAGGGGGGGTAATCATCCTGTTAAAAACTTAGAAACTAATAACGTTGAAATCACTAGTCAAAACCATGGATTTGTTGTTGATATAAATAGTTTGCCAAATGAACTAGAAGTTTCTCATATTTCTTTATTTGACAAATCTATTGAAGGTATCAAACACAAAAAACTTCCTATTTTCTCAGTTCAGTTCCATCCAGAAGCATCACCTGGACCAACTGATACCACTTATCTTTTTGATAAATTTTATAAACTTTGTTTAAAGTACCATAATGCCAAAAAGAAATGATTTAAAATCTATACTAATTATAGGAGCAGGACCAATAATAATCGGTCAAGCTTGTGAGTTCGATTATTCTGGTGCACAAGCTTGTAAAGCCCTTAGAGAAGAAGGAATAAGAGTAATTCTTGTTAATTCTAACCCAGCAACAATCATGACTGATCCTATAATGGCAGATGCCACTTATATTGAACCTATTGAAAAAAGTGTGATCCACAAAATTATTAAAAAAGAAAAGCCCGACGCTATTCTTCCTACAATGGGCGGTCAAACTGCTTTAAACGTAACATTAGAACTTCACAGAGATGGTATTTTAAAAAATGAGAATATTGAAATTATTGGAGCTAAACCTGAATCTATTCAAAAAGCTGAAGATAGAAATCTATTCAAAATGTCAATGGATAAAATTGGGCTCCATTCAGCAAAAGCAAAAATCGTAAAAAATATTGATGACGCTATAGAGTCTTTAAAATTTGTTGGATTACCATGTATTATAAGACCTTCTTTTACTCTAGGGGGAGAAGGAGGCGGAGTTGCGTACAATAAAGATGAATTTGTTGAAATTATTGAACAAGGATTAAAATTAAGTCCAGTAAAAGAAGTTTTAATTGAAGAATCGCTCATTGGTTGGAAAGAATTTGAAATGGAAGTGGTTAGAGATAAAAATGACAATTGTATAATAGTTTGTTCCATTGAAAATGTTGACCCTATGGGTGTTCATACAGGCGACTCAATTACTGTAGCTCCTGCTTTAACTTTAACAGATAAAGAATATCAAAAAATGCGAGTAGCAAGCATAAATATTTTAAGAGAAATTGGAGTTGATACAGGCGGATCTAATGTACAGTTTGCTGTAAATCCAAAAAATGGAAAACAAATTGTTATTGAAATGAACCCTAGAGTAAGCAGATCATCTGCATTAGCATCAAAAGCAACAGGTTTTCCAATTGCTAAGATAGCTGCAAAACTTGCTATTGGTTATCATTTGGATGAATTGATGAATGATATAACTAAAACAACTCCAGCAAGTTTTGAACCAACAATAGACTATGTGGTAACTAAAATTCCAAAATTTACCTTTGAAAAATTTCCAGGTTCAAAAAAATTTCTTACAACCTCAATGAAATCTGTAGGTGAGGCCATGTCAATTGGAAGATCATTTCAAGAGTCCCTTCAAAAAGGACTTAGGTCACTTGAGAATGATTATACAGGTCTAGACAACATTTCAAATAAAACAATTGAAGATTTAGAAGCTTTGCTTAGAGAGCCAATTCCAGAAAGAATTTTAATTATTGGTGAAGCACTTAGAAAAAAAATCTCTATTACCGAGATACATAATATTACTGGATGGGATTATTGGTTTCTGCAACAAATAAGTGGAATAATAGAAGTTGAAAATTTTATAAAAAAAAGTGGCTTACCAAATAATAAAGATGCATTATTTAATATTAAATCAATGGGCTTTTCAGACGTAAAGCTTGCTTATTTACTAAACTGTGATGTAGAAAATATTGGTAATATAAGAAATNAAAATCAGGTTTTTCCTTCTTTTAAAAGAGTTGACACCTGTTCAGCAGAATTTTTTTCTGAAACTGCNTATTTATACAGTNCATATGAGACATCAGACCTTAAAGAATGNGAAGCAAACCCATCAGACAAGAAAAAAGTTATCATTCTTGGTGGGGGGCCTAATAGAATAGGTCAAGGTATAGAGTTTGATTATTGTTGTGTGCATGCTTCATATAGTTTAAAGGANCNTGGAATCGAAACAATAATGGTTAATTGNAACCCTGAAACTGTTTCTACAGATTATGATACATCTGACAAACTTTATTTTGAACCCTTAACAGCAGAAAATGTTTTAGACATAATTTTTAAAGAACAAGAAACTGGGGATTTGCTTGGAGTGATAGTTCAACTTGGAGGACAAACACCGTTAAAAATATCAAATCAATTAGAAAAAGCTGGAGTCCAAATTTTAGGTACATCTGTTGATGCTATAGATTTAGCTGAGGACAGAGACAGATTTCAAAAATTGATAAAAAAATTAAATTTAAAACAACCTAATAATGATGTAGCAACAAGTAAAATTGAAGCCGAAAAAATTTGTTCTAAAATAGGTTTCCCTATTGTGATAAGACCAAGTTATGTTCTTGGCGGAAGAGCTATGGAAATTATCNATAATAGTANTCAATTAGATAAATATATAAATGAAGCTGTNAAAGTCTCTGGTAAAAACCCNGTATTAATTGATAAGTTTTTAAAAAATGCAATGGAAGTTGATGTTGANGCAATTTCAGANGGTAAAGATGTTTTTATTGCAGGAATAATGGAACATATNGANGAAGCTGGTATACATTCTGGAGATTCTGCCTGTGTATTACCANCACAAAATATCTCTAAAGAAATGTTAAATGAAATACGAACTCAAACTCAAATCATTGCAAAAGAATTAAGAGTAAAAGGATTTATGAATATTCAATTTGCTATAAAAGATAAAGAGCTTTTCGTATTAGAGGTTAACCCACGAGGAAGTCGAACGATACCATTTGTTNCAAAAGCAACTGGGATCCCTNTAGTATCATATGCNTGCCAGATAATGATTGGCCANAAAATAAAAGACCTTNAGATNACTGAACATAACATTAAGCACGTTTGTGTAAAAGANNCNGTATTTCCTTTTGCAAGATTCCCAGGAACAGATGTNATNCTNGGNCCCGAAATGAAATCCACAGGGGAAGTAATGGGAATTGATAAAAATTTTGAGATCGCCTTTTTCAAAAGTCAGTTAGGCTCAAATATTCCACTACCTCAAAAAGGCAAAGTCTTTATTTCNATTAAAGATGACGATAAAAAGAAAATCATTGAGCCTTCAAAAACTTTAATAAATTTAGGTTTTGAATTATTNGCTACTAAAGGAACTTCAANAATATTAAATAAAAATAAAATANCTTGTGAAACAGTTAAAAAAGTTTACGAAGGTAGACCAAATATTGTTGATATGATGATTTCTAATGAAATTGACCTTGTCATAAATACAGTTGAAGGACTTAAGTCCATAGAAGATAGTTTTTCTCTTAGACAAACAGCTCTATTAAATAATATNCCATATTACACTACCATTCAAGGCGCCATAGCAGTAATATCTGCTATAAAAAGTGTNATAAAAAATAAAATTGATGTACACTCATTNCAATCATACTTAAATTGATTGGANCNTTAAATATATGGAAAAAATACCTTTTACTAAAATTGGATTAGAAGATATAAAAAATGAGCTAAATNATTTAAAAAAAATTCAAAGGCCTGATATTATTAAAGCTATATCTACAGCTCGTGAACATGGTGATTTATCAGAAAATGCAGAATATCATGCTGCAAAAGAAAAACAATCTTTTATTGAAGGTAGAATAACTGAATTAGAAAGCGTTTTAAGTAGAGCTGAAGTAATTGATCTGTCAAAACTAGACGGNAGAAAAGTTACGTTTGGCACTATAGTTACAGTTTATGATGAAGATGCTGATAGAGATATAAAATTTTCTATCGTTGGTCCTTATGAAGCTAATTTAGATAAAGGCTTAATATCTGTTTCATCACCGTTAGCAAAAGGTTTGATGAGTAAAGAAAATGGTTCTCAAGTTGAAATTCAAACACCGAGTGGCTTAAAAAATTATGAAATTTTAAATATTGATACTTTAAAATAAACCTATGATAGNTGAATGCCTAATTTTAACAATCGGGATAAAAGGCATTGACAATCAGTCAATTGCATTGGCAAAAGCNCTAGGANTAAAATACAAAANAACCCATATCAATGTAAACCCACTATTAAAAAATTTTCCANTTTTAGGAAGTTTTTTTTTTAATTTCTTCAGCNANCAAATAAAATTAATTGAAAAATATAATTTCAAGTATCTAATAACTACTGGCAAAAAATTATCTGGAGTAACAGTTGCATTAAAAAAAAAGTTGGGAAAAAAGATAATTAATATACATTTGCAAAAGCCAAGTTTTCAATCAATTTATTTTGATATAATCATAACNCCTGAACATGATAACTTTTNTACTCAAAATAATCATATTAAGATTATTGGTTCACTNTCACCATTTGATGAAAAAGANATTGAAAAACATTTTCAATATATTANNNACGACTTCAAAAAATTTAATNCACCAAATATATTAATTCTNTTAGGAGGGACAAGTAAAAGATATAACCCAACAAATACTGATTACTGCAAATTACTTATTAAGGCAAGAGAAGCGGTTAAGAAAATCTCTGGAAATATCATAATATGTACATCTAGAAGAACACCAAAAAAAGTTTTATACCTATCAAAAAAAATACTCTCCAAATTTCCTAATAAAGTGTTTATTTCAGATGATACAAATAAAAATATATATCCTGGAATAATAAAAATTTCTGATTTTATCATTGTAACAAATGATAGTGTGAATATGGTAAGTGAAATAGCAACTACACCAAAAAAGCTGTTTATAGGATATTTAAATGAAGAAAAAAGTAAGATAAAATCTTTTCATGATAAACTTCAAAGATTGAAAATCATTGAAATTTTTGATTATTCATTATTTAATTATGAAAAAGTTTTACTAGAAAATAACAAAAAACTTAATACAGATTTTTTACAAATAATAAAAAAACTATCTAAATAATTTATTTTTTTTATCATTTAAAAAATTCTTATAAAGATATGTAACATTTTTTTGATAACCGTTGAAAATTTGTGTATTTTGATAAACATTAGTTCCTAATAATTTTTCTTTTTTTTGAGACCACCTTGGATGAGGCACATCAGGATTAACATTAGCCCAAAAACCATATTCTTGTGGTGCTAACTTTTCCCATAATCCAATTGGTTGATTTTTTACAAAAGTGATTTTAATAATTGATTTTATTGATTTAAATCCGTACTTCCAAGGCAAAACTAATCGTATTGGAGCTCCATTTTGATTTGGAAGTTCCTTTCCATACATACCAGTTGCAAGAAATGATAATTCATTGTTTGCCTCTTCTATACTTATTCCCTCAACATATGGCCAGGGGTACCAGGATTGTTTTTGGCCTGGAGCGACATTAGGATTATAAAAAGTTTCAAATCTTACATATTTAGCATCATTTTTAGGTTCAACTAAATTTAAAATCTTTCTCAAAGGAAAACCCGTCCATGGAATAACCATTGACCATCCTTCTACACAACGAAATCTGTAAACTCTTTCTTCAACCCCAATTAATTTTTTTAATTTTGAAATATCTAAATTTTTCTTTTCTTTAACTAGACCATCAATTTTAATAGTCCAATCATTTACATCTAACTTTGAAGCTCTTCTCCATATATTCTTACTAGAACCAAATTCATAAAAATTAGTATAAGTAGTAGCTAATTTTTTGTCTGTATATGGAGGTGGCAGAAAATACTTACTATTANTTATTTTGGATACATTATATGATGCTAAAGAATTTGAAGGATATATTGAAGAAATCAAAGCTAATTTTCCAAAAGACTTTAATAAACTCCTTCTATTTAAAAAGATATTTTCTTTAGTCACAAATTTTTCTTGAATAAACCAAGATTTATTTTTTTTTATAAACATTTACGTTAATTGACTGACCGCAGATTTAATGTTTTGTATCGCTGTTTTCAAAATTTCGGTGCTAGTGGCATATGAAACTCTAAAATAAGGCTCTAATCCAAATGCAATGCCAGGTACTGCAGCAACTTTAGCCTCTTCTAAAAGCCATTCAACTACATCCGAATCATTTTCAAGAAGTTTACCACTTTTACTTTTTTTACCTAGTAATCCTGAGACATTTGGGTAAGCATAAAAAGCTCCCTTTGGCATTAAACAATTTATACCATTAATAGAGTTTAATCCATCAACAACTAGATTTCTTCTCTCATTAAAAGCATTTAAACATGGTTTCAAAAACTCTCTGCTACCATTTAAACCAGCTAANGCGGCATATTGTGAAATTGAAGCTGGATTGGAAGTTGATTGACCTTGAATTTTCGTCATAGCAAGAATTAGATCTTTTCTACCAGCAGCATATCCAATCCTCCAACCCGTCATACAATAACTTTTAGAAACTCCATTTACGGTCATAATTCTGTCTTTTAAATCCGAAGCTATTTGTGCAATTGTATAAAATTTAAAATCGTCATATACTATATACTCATATATATCATCAGTCATAATATTTACATGTTTATGTTGTCTTAATACATCTGCAATGTCTATTAATTCTTGCTTTGAATAACACGAACCTGACGGATTTGACGGACTATTTAAAATTATCCATTTTGTTTTCTTTGAAATTAAATTATCTAGGTCTTTAGGAATAATTTTAAATTCATTTTGATCAGAGCATTCCAAAAATTTTGGAACCCCTCCAGCTAACATTGTCATGTCAGGATAAGAAACCCAATATGGTGTTGGTATTATCACTTCATCTCCTACATTCAATGAAGAAAATAAGGCATTAAATAATATTTGTTTTCCACCAACTCCCACAATTACTTGATCAATATTATACTCTATTTCATTATCGTTTTTAAATTTATTAACAATAGCTTGTTTAAGTTCAGGTATACCTTCTACGTTAGTATACTTTGTATAACCCATGTTAATTGCTTTTATAGCTGCCTCTTTCACATGTTTTGGAGTGTCAAAATCAGGTTCGCCAGAAGATAAGCTTATTATTTTTTGACCGGCTGCTTTAAGTTCTCTAGCCTTTGCTGTTATAACCATTGTAGGTGACGGTTTAATTTTTTTTAAGTTATGTGAAATAAAATCCATATGAACTCCAATTTACTAATGCTATTGAATAATTTTCTTTCTATCATAAATCATGATTATGTCTATTGCCAATAAACAAAAATTTAGTTTAAATTCAAGTTTTATCCCTGCTGGTGATCAACCTAAAGCTATAAGTAACTTAATTGAAGGCATTAATAGTAAAGAAAAAGATCAAGTTCTTTTAGGTGTGACTGGATCAGGAAAAACTTTCACAATGGCCCATGTAATAAATTCATTAAACAAACCCTCGTTAATCATGGCACCAAATAAAACATTAGCTGCACAATTATATGGAGAGATGAAAGATTTTTTTCCAAAAAATGCCGTTGAGTATTTCGTTTCGTATTATGACTATTATCAGCCTGAAGCTTATGTTCCAAGATCAGATACTTATATTGAAAAAGAATCTAGTATTAACGAACAGATAGATAGAATGAGACATTCTGCAACTAGATCTTTATTAGAAAGAAGTGATGTCATTATTGTAGCTTCTGTTTCATGCATTTATGGAATTGGGTCTGTAGAAACTTATTCTAAAATGACAATTGATTTAAAAACAGGAGATAATATTTCACAACATAAGTTAATTAGAGAATTTACGGAACTTCAATATAAAAGAAATAATATAAATTTTTCAAGAGGAACTTTTAGAGTAAGAGGCGATGTTGTTGAAATTTTTCCTGCTCATTTCGAAAATGCTGCTTGGAGAATTAATTTCTTTGGTGATGAAATTGAAGACATTTTTGAAATTGATGCTTTAACTGGCAAAAAATTAAATAAACTTGATAGTTTAAAGCTATACGCTAACTCTCATTACGTAACTCCTAAACCAACATTAAATCAAGCAATAAAACAAATTAAAGAAGAATTAAAAATTAGATTAAATCAATTTTATAATGAGAATAAATTACTTGAAGCACAAAGACTTGAACAAAGAACAAATCATGATTTAGCAATGATCCAAGCTGCAGGGACATGTCCAGGAATAGAAAATTACAGTAGATACTTATCTGGAAGAAATCCTGGAGAACCTCCACCAACATTATTTGAATATTTACCAAAAAATTCTTTGGTTTTTGCTGATGAAAGCCATATCAGTATTAGTCAAATTGGAGCAATGTATAAAGGAGACCATAGTAGAAAACTCACTTTATCTGAATATGGTTTTCGGCTGCCTTCGTGTCTAGATAATAGACCATTAAAATTTGAGGAATGGGAATTTTTTAGACCTCAAACAATTTATGTTTCAGCAACACCTGGTCAATGGGAATTAAACAAAACAAATGGAGTTTTTGTTGAACAGCTTGTAAGACCAACTGGTTTAATTGATCCAAAAATAATTGTTAAACCAACAAACAATCAAGTTGATGATTTAATTAATGAATGTAAAGTTGAAACAAGTAAAAATAATAGAATTCTTGTCACAACTCTTACAAAAAAGATGGCAGAATCCCTTACTGAATTTATGCATGAAGCTGGATTAAAAGTCAGATATATACACTCTGATGTAGAAACTCTTGAAAGAATAGAAATAATAAGAGATTTAAGATTAGGAAAATTTGAAGTATTAATTGGAATTAACTTATGAAGAAAATCATACCAAAATGGATTATAAAGCCTTCTATGCATTCCTCCATAACCGACTAGAAGCATCCCCATAAAAACACCGTTAAGACCTAACATGGTTGTCCAAAAGTGAACTTTTGCGAGCGCTTCATTCATCATGACACCGAACATTTTAGGCATCCAGAAGTAAATTCCAGCAAAGCCTCCCAAGAGTAC
>NZIY01000071.1 GCA_002691795.1 SAR116 cluster bacterium | reverse complement strand
ATTTCTGAAGATGGAAGTGTATCATATGAAAAGATTAATTCTAAAAAACTCGATGAAATTAAATTACTTGTTATGGAGACTTTAGGTTTTGATGAAAATAGAGGCGATAGTATAACCGTTAAAAGTAGTCCATTTGTTGATACATTAGAAGCCGTTACAATTCCTTGGTATGAAAGTGCAACAATGAAAGAATTAGCAAAGCAGTTTGGTATGATACTAATTTTTGCTATAATAACCTTTGGGGCTTTGTTACCACTACTTAGAAGAGTTGTTGTTCCTGCATCGTTTGCATCTGGTACAGCTACACAAGTAGTGAGTGATGGAGATTTTGAAGAGGATTTAGAAAAAGTTGAAGTTCAAGAAGGTGATACTTTAGAGGATATTAAGGCTAAATTGAAACCAAAAAAACAAGCAATCTCTGCAGAAATGTTAGATACTGCTAATACTTATGATGATAAGGTAGCTGTTATTAGAATGATAGTTGGCGATCAAGCAGGGAGAGTTTCGAACGTATTCAAAAACATGATGAAAGAGCAACCAACAGATAATTGATAGGAAGTTAATATGGCTGAACAAGTTACAAATACAGATGATATAAATGATCTTTATGATAGTTTAACAGGAACTCAAAAATGTGCAATCCTCATGATGTTGCTCGGGGAAGATGAGGCAGCAGAGATAATGAAAAATTTATCACCTAAAGAAGTTCAAACTTTAGGAAGTGCGATGTATTCAGTACAGGGACTCCCACAAGAAACAGTTAATTTAGTTTTGGATGAGTTTTTAGCCATTATTAAAGGTCAAACAAGTTTAGGTATTGAAGGTACTAGTTATATAAAAAATGTTTTAACGAAAGCTCTTGGGGAAGATAAAGCTGAAAGTGTTTTAGGAAGAATTACACCTCAAGATAGTGTTAAAGCAATTGAAATTTTAGAGTGGCTTGATGCAAGGTCAATTGCTGAACTAATTTTAGATGAACATCCTCAAATTATTGCATTAGTTATTTCCTATTTAGAGCCAGGGATTGCTGCGGATGTATTAAATTTACTCCCAGAAAATATTCAATCTGATATAGTTAAAAGGATTGCAACATTACAAACTATTCAACCTGAGGCTTTGTCTGAGTTAAATCGAGTTATGCAAAAAGTATTTTCATCAAATGCAAGCTTAAGGGCAAGTAAGGTTGGAGGAGTCCAGGCAGCTGCTAAAATTATGAACTTCTGTAAGCAAGACATGGAAGGAAGGATAATGAAAGATATTTTAAAGGCTGACAAGTCATTGATGCAAGGAATTCAAGACAATATGTTTGTTTTTGAAACACTTTTACTTTCTGATGACAAATCACTACAAACACTTTTAAGAGCTGTAGACGATGAGTTAATTATTTTAGCATTAAAAGGCGCTGATGATGAACTTAGAAACAAACTATTTGGTTGTATGTCTCAGAGAGCGGCTGCAAATATACAAGACGAAATGGAAGCATTAGGCCCTGTCAGATTAACTGAAGTTCAGGAAGCACAAAAACAAATAATAGCTATTGCAAGAAGAATGTCTGATGAAGGATCAATTGTGCTTGCAGGTCGAGGTGGGGATGATTTTGTTTAATAATAAAGAGAAAAATTGTGGTTAATACTAATTCATCCGAACAAGAAAGTGAACAAATAAAACTATCTCCTTTGGGATCAGAAGAGATCAATTCTGTTATAAAATCATTTAAAGATTCATCTTTTAATAAAGAGGATCTCTACAATAATGAAGGTAAAAGTTTTGTAAAAAAAACATTATTTGATCTAGCAAAAGAATCTGAAAAAAAAGTTCAAATTGAAGAAAATGAAGCTGATACTATTCAAAATGAATTAAGTTCTGAGGAAGGAGAAATTCCTTTAGAAAAAAAAGCAGATGAAACAAAAGAAAACTCTGACTATGAACTAAGTACAGTTGTAGAGAATGATGCAAATATTACTGATAATCAAAGCAAAAAAAATGAACATGAAGTTACTAGCAAAGAAGAAAATAAATTAAATAATCAAGTCAATCAAAATAATGATAATGAAGTAGAAGGCAGAGATGAAAATGCACTGATTAAAGAAACAAATGATATAAATAAACAAGAATTTGAGGAAAAAACACTTGAAGCACTAGATTCTGTTAGAGAGGCTGTAACAAAATCATTAGAAGAAAGTGTCGAAAATACAGATAAAGAAGCTCATATTGAAGTAGAAGATAATCAAGAAGATAGAAGTATAAAAAATGCTAATAATGTTTTAGATGAAATTAATTCACTTAATGCATTATTTACAAATATCAGAGAGATAAGTACTGAAGAAATTGAAAATGTTATTAAGGCAAAAGTTGTTGAGTTAGCAGAAAGTGTAATAGGTTATGAAATAGAAAAATTTCCTGACAAATTTTTAAAAAAAATAAAAAATAGCGTTGCTGAAATTAAAAATATTAATAATGAAATTAAAATATTTCTTAATGATGAAGATTTAAATGTAGTAAATGATTTTAATAAAAAAAATAAAACAGAATTCAGTTTTAAATTATATGAAGATATAAACTTAGGTAGAGGCGATTTCACTGTTGATATGGGTGGGCTAGTTCACTCAATAAAGCATAAAAAAATAATTGACTAAAATATGAATTTTACATTAAACATTTCTGAAAAAATTAGAAGCATTACTTTTGAAAAAAATATAATTCATATTGGTGAAGTAAAAAAATTTGATGGTAATATAATTTATGCTGATCCTTTCCCTGCGCCTATTGGTAGCTTATGTTTAATTAAAGATTGTGATCAGAATGAAATTATCTCTGAAGTAATAGGTTTTGATGAAAATTATAATATGTTAGCTGTTTTAGGGCAGAATCCAAATTTAATTATAGGTTGTAAAGTTAAGTTAATTGATGATGGAAAAAATATAAATGTTGACGAAAATATTTTAGGGCGTGTAACAGATGCTTTTGGGGAACCTTTAGACGATGAGCCATTACATTACATGAAAGACAATTGGCCTTTAGTTGGTAAGGTTATGAACCCATTAAAAAGAAAACCAGTTACAAAACCATTAGATGTAGGAATAAAGGTAATCAATTCGCTTTTAACTATCGGTCAAGGTCAAAGAATTGGAATAGTAGCCGGTTCTGGTGTTGGAAAATCAATTTTAATTAAAATGATGAGTCAATTTACAACTGCAGATGTTGTCGTTATTGGGTTAATAGGAGAGAGGGCCAGAGAAGTTGGCGTGATGGTTCAAAGTTTATTCAACGATGAAAATAAAAGTAAAATTACAGTTGTTGCTGTTCCGGCAGACCGATCACCATTAATGAGAGTAAGAGGTGCAAATAGAGCTACTGCGATAGCTGAGTACTTTAGAAGTAAAAATAAAAATGTTTTATTAATTATGGATAGTTTAACAAGAATTGCTCATGCAAAAAGAGAAATCGGACTCTCTTTAGGTGAGCAGCCAACTTCAAAGGGTTACCCCCCTTCAGTTATTTCAATGATACCAAATTTAATTGAAAGAACAGGAAATTCAGATACATCTGAAGGAAGCATAACAGCGTTTTATACAGTGCTAGCTGATGCAGACGATCATAATGATCCCGTAGTAGACACCTCTAGGGCAATATTGGATGGACATATATTGTTGAGTAGAAATAATGCTCAAATGGGAATGTACCCAGCGGTAGACATTACAAATTCTGTAAGTCGTGTAATGAACGACATTATTAATCCTGAACATCTTGACGTGGCATCTAAGTTTAGAGCACATGTTTCTTCTTATATTGAAAATAAAGATCTTATAATGATGGGAGGATACGTTCAAGGTAAGGATAAAATATTAGATGAAGCAATTTTAATGTGGCCAAAAATTATTGACTTTATAGCACAAAAAGAAGACGAAAAAATAGATTACAATGAATGTTTATCAAGGTTGTTAAAGCTTTATAATGAATGAAATTAAAAAAGAAATTAGATTATTTAAACTTATTGAAAAGTTAAAAAAAAGGGATCTTTATAAACAAATAAATAATATAAATTTATTAAATGAAGAAATAAAAAAGACAGATGATTTATTGGATAAAATTAACTATATAATAAATGAAAATAGTCAAAAAACAGATGAACAAGATTTATTAGGAGCAAATTTTAAAAATAAGAGCAAAATAATTAATGTAATGAGCAACCAAAAATCAATCGCTAATAACAAAAAAGATTATTTATTAGAACAAAAATACAATTCTGACTTAGAACTTGCAAACACTTTGTTACAAAAGGATAAGGTTAAAGAAAAAATACAAAATAAAGTATCACAATATCATACTTTTAAGGAACTAAAATCGCAACCAACAACCAGAAATTTAAAAAAATATTGATTGTGGCATTTAATTTGCAATTCCATGAAATATTANAGGTTTTTTTATGGATAAAATTATTAATAAATCAATTAATTTAGGTNGNCAAAAAAGTGAAATTGCNAAAAATAATGATGTCTTAGGAGCNTTGTTTTCACTACCAATGAACATTGATGATAAAAAATTTAATGAAATTACAATAAACCCTGATGTTATTCGAATTATAGATGGAAATAAATTTAAAAAACCTATGGAAAAAATNAAAATAAATATTGAAGAACTTTTTAATAANTTACATAAAAAAGATATTGAAAAAGATATTGAACAAAATACCAATAAAAATGATAAATTAACAGAATTAAACCCAAAAAAGTTTCCTAATTTACTGAAATTAGATCTTAAAATTAAAAAAACCAATATGCCTCATTTGTTAAAAAATNAAGATCAAANTAAAGACAAAATCTTTAAAATAAATAANGATAATTTAATCGATGGAAATTTAGAAAAAAAAGTAAAATCTACTTTTAATAATCANAAAATTAAAAATTTAAAAACCAATGTTAATNCTCGGGATATATTAAAAAATGTTTTTGATAAGATCGATAATTTAAAAGATGACATAAACTCTGAAAAGTTTGAAAATAAAATTATATTNTATGATAGTGAAGTGAGATATAAACAGTTAAAAATTAATAATGAAAATAGTAATGTTGGCAATAATCATGATCAATTAAACAAAATTGATAATTTAAACTTTAGAAATAATTCTAATAATAATCCAAATCAATTTAACAATGAAAAAAATATGAACTTTGTCTTAGATCAATTAATGGAAGAATTAGATATGTCTAAAACTGGATGGACAGAAAAATTAATTCTTAGAATTGAAAAAGGTTTGAAGGAAGAAGAGCAACAAATAGAATTATCATTGAAACCTAAGGAATTAGGNAACTTAAAAATTAATTTNAAATTAAAGGAAAACACTGCCCANATNGTTATGAAAGTAGAAAATAGTACTAGTATTCTTGCATTACAAACAAATGAGTCATATTTAGTTAAATCTCTTTCAGAGCANGGTTTTGACTTAGAAAAACTGAGTTTTGAAAATTCTTTTATGAATTCAAATAAAGAAAATAATAATTCGTCTAAAAAAGAAGATAAAAATTATTCTAATCAAGAAAGTTCTANTACTTTTGATGAAGANGAAAATAATAAAGATGACAATTTAAATTACTTAATTAATATTAACGCTTAAAAGTGAGATATAAAAATGGCTGAAGTAAAGGAAGAAGAAGAACAAAAAAAAGGTGGTTTGTTAAAAATCATTCTTTTTGTTATTGGTGGAATAGTTTTNATTATATTAGGCCTTGGTATAGGTTATTTTATTTTTGGTGGTAAGAGCGAACAGGATCCTTCACAAGAAGTTAATCAAATTATTGAAGGTGAAACATCAAAAAAAGTTGATGAAAAAAAAGATGAAGAAAAAAATGAAGATAATGAAGAAGGAATGATTACTAAAAATGTTAAATCAGTTCCAGAAGTNGATGCTTATGAAACNACTTATTTTGAGTTTCCTGGTAATTTTACTACCAATCTAAAAAATAGTAAGAAATTTTTACAAATAAGTGTGGGTGTTTCAACTCAATATGATGAAAAGGTTATTGAAATGGTTGATCAACACCAATTAGCTCTAAGGTCAGTGATATTATCAGTTGTAAGTGATTTTTCTGAAGAGGATATTTCAGGAAGTGAAGGAAAGAAGTCATTATCTGAAATGTTACTTAAAAATATGAATTCCAAGCTTCAATCTCTAAAAGAGTTCCCAGGAATTGAAGGTGTATATTTTACAAGTTTTGTTATTCAGTAAGGATTTTATAAATGTCTAACACGTCAAGAAAACTGTCATCAGAAGAAGTTTCAGCTCTAATGGAAGGGCTAAAATCTGGAGAATTAAATACTGGTGATGGTCTGAACAATGATATGGAAGTAACTTCTTTTACTTTTGGATCAGACAATTTAGAATTAATGGGCGATTATTATGCTTTGCGATTAATAAATGAAAGATTTGCAAGGACGGTACGGGGCATTTTTCTTCCAATGCTAAGATTACAACCAAAAATAAATCCATTTCCTCCTGAGGTAAAAACCTATGATGAATACAGTGCTGGTTTAGAAAGTTTTATGAGCTTAACTACATCTCGAATAGAAGAATTAAAAGGATCTATGATGTTGGTTATGGATCCATCTTTTATAAGTGTATTAACTAATTGTTATTATGGTGGTAAATTAGCAAATTTTCCATCAAAAAAAGCTGAGTTCACTGCAACTGAAGAACGTATAATTGAAATTGTAAGTGATGGAATTAGCAGAAGTCTAGAAAATGCATGGAAAGATTTGATGCCAGTTTCAATTAAAAATGTTGGCAGAGAGATTAATCCCCAATTTGCAACTCTTGTAGAAGCATCAGATTCTGTAATTATATGCTCTTTTGTTATTCAATTACCAAATGTAGATTCAGCCTCCTTTGACATAATATACCCACTTCAAACACTTAAACCGATTGCATCGCTTTTAAGGTCTAGAGTGCAATCAGACGTTATTGAAGATGATAAAACTTGGAGAGAAAGATTACAAAAATCAATTTTAAATATACCTTTACCTGTTTCAGCAATTTTAAGTGAGCCTAAAGTAAAAGTGTCACAGATGATAAATTTTAAAAAAGGAGAATTAATGCAACTTGGACCTGTAGATGGTGTAAACTTTTTTGTTGATAAAAAATTATTATATAAAGCAGAAATTGGCGAATCTAATGGCCAGGCTGCCATAAGTCTAAAAACAAGAATTTCTTAAAGGAGTAAAAATGGCTGAATTAGACCAAGAAAATAATACTGAAACTGTTGATACTCAATCTGAAGTAAGTATTGATAATTTAAAAGTTTTAGAAAATATCGAAGTAAAGCTTACTGTAGAGGTTGGTTCATCTCAATTAAAAATACGTGACCTTTTAAGGTTAAACGAAGGATCTGTTGTTGAACTAGAGAGATTAGCAGGGGACCCACTCGATATTCTTGCTAACGGTGTTCAGGTTGCAAGAGGTGAAGTAGTAATGGTTGGTGAAAGGTTCGGGGTAAGATTTACTGAGGTTGCTAACCCAGAAGATACAGTTAAAAAGTTATAGTTCAATTATTTGACATTTTTTTATCAATAAAAACAATAGGTTATATCGTTTAATTTTGGCACTTTTCTTGCTTACCTTTAATAAGGGGTAAGTTATGAATGAAAATATATTTAATTCTTATACAATCAGTACAGTTTTAATTTTTTTAGCTTTATTTGTATTAACAGCTTTTTTTATTAGAAAAAAGAGTAGTTCTTTAAAAAAAATAATTAACAATAAAAAAATTAATATTATTGAATATTCTCCAATTAGAGGTGGATATTCAGCCATAGTATTTTCTGTAGAAAATGAAAAATTCTTTTTTGTAGGTCATAAATCAGGTAACTCAAATCTTGTGCAAATTTTACAATCAGAAGCAGAGAAAGATAATAGATTTGTAGATAATTCAAATAACATTAAAAATAATGACGATGTTAAAATTGGTTTATCTGAATTAAAAAATAAAAAAGTCACTCCAAAAATAGAAACAAAAAAGCCACTTGAACAGGTTAATATTTCAGACTTACTTGCTTTACACAAAAAGGGATAATGATGAAAGATATAATGATAAAATTAATACAACCAGTACCTAAATTTTTAATAATTATATTTTTATTAATAATTTGTATTAGTAGTCCTTTAAGTGCAAATGACTTTTTAAATGGGTTACCTGCTTTAAATGTAAATACAAATGGTAATAAGACAGAATATTCATTACCACTTCAAATTTTAATTTTAATGGGTGCTTTAACAATATTACCCTCACTTGTACTAGGCATGACAAGCTTTACTAGAATAATAATAGTAATGTCAATTCTTAGACAAGCTTTAGGAACTCAGCAAACACCACCTAACCAAGTATTAATTGCAATCTCATTATTTCTAACATTTTTTATTATGAGTCCAACGTTTACAAAAATTTATAATGAATCAGCTACACCTTATATGAATAATCAAGTTTCAGCTGAGGTAGCAGTTGATAATGCTAGTAAAAACATAAAAAAATTTATGGTTAAAAATACAAGGAAAACAGATTTATTAATGTTTTCTGAATTAGCTGGAATAACAGAAAAGTTTGATAATTATGAAGATATACCNTTTAGAATNGCTTTACCTGCATTTATGACAAGTGAATTNAAAACAGCATTTCAAATTGGATTTCTAATATTTTTGCCNTTTTTGGTTATCGATATGGTTATATCNTCAATNTTAATGTCTNTAGGAATGATGATGTTNTCTCCTATGCTAATTGCATTACCTTTTAANTTATTACTTTTTGTTTTGGTGGATGGTTGGAGCATGACTATNGGATCATTAGTAAGTACTTTTTCAGCNGTTGGTTAAGATGACTTTTGATGAAAATGTNGCAATGCTTAGTCTAGCTTTTTATAAAGTAGTAATGATTTGNGGCCCAATACTAGGTTTGGCATTAGCTATAGGACTATTAATTGGNATTTTCCAGGCTGCTACATCAATTAATGAAATGACANTGAGNTTTGTTCCAAAGGTTATTGTAGTTCTTGTTGGTATAGCTCTTCTGGGGAATTTTTTTATGGTTGGTTTATCTGATTATTTTGCATTTATATTTGATCAGATNTCAGGNGTAGGNTTGTAACTAAACTGTNATGAATAATTTAACTTTCCCAGGCCTTGATCTAGANAANTTATACCAAGTAATATTACTATTTTTNTTCTCTTCACTAAGAATTACCGCGTTAGTTATTAGCATGCCTTTTTTTTCAACAAGTTTTATTCCACTCCAAGTTCGTATTGTTTTCTCCATGTGCGTAACTGCATTTATTTTTCCAGATATAGTTTTNCCTGATTTAATAGATATGAATATTTTAAGTATATTTATGATTATTTTAGCNGAAATNGGNTTGGGTTTATCTGTTGGATTTATTTTAAGTATAATGTTTTCGGCAGCTTCTGTAAGTGGAGAAAAAATCGCATCTACTGCAGGATTGTCAATGGCGAATATGGTAGATCCTCAATCTGGAGGACAAACTTTGATAATTAGTACTGTATTATCTTTATTTCTTATAAGTATTTTCCTATCTCTAGATGGTCATCTATTTATTATAAAAATGATAATTGAAAGTTATANNTANTTGCCNATTGGAATGTCATTAAATTTTCAAGAGGTAAGTAATGCNGGTATATACGCATTTGGAAGAATGTTATATTTAGGTAGTTTGATAATGTTACCAGTTGTTGGGGGAATGTTATTAATAAATCTAGCTGGTGGGATAATTACAAGATCTGCTCCAACTTTAAATTTNTTTTCATTCATATTTCCTGTGACATTAATAAGTGTTTTTATTTTTTTATATTTAGCTTTAGGAACTATAGGAAATGCTTTTTCTGATCTAGTTGGGATGAGTATAAATTTAATTGATAATNTTTTGCATTCTAAAGAGTATAAATAATGGCTGAAGAACAAGATTCACAAGANAAAACCGAAGAACCAACCTCACGAAAAATTGAAAAATCAATCGAGGATGGTCAATTCTTAACTTCNAAAGAAATGTTTGTCTTTACNTCTGTGTTAATGGGNTTGATGTCTCTAGTTTTTGTNTCTTCANTATTCCCAAACTTTTTATCTATTTGGAAAAGTCTTTTTATCTTTTCAATTGATGAATTAGACTTNCAAAAACCATACTTAGGGATATTAAAATTAATTAAAATTATAATTATTTTAACTCTATTAATCGGNTTTCCTTTAATGATTACATCNATAATCACTCAATTTTGCGTGGGAGGAGGGGTTCATTTTTCTCCAAAAGGGTTCAGTTTTAAAGGTAATAAGATTAATCCCTTAACNGGTTTAAAAAGAATGTTTTCCATGCAAAGTTTAATGGAGTTAATTAAATCAATTTTAAAAGTGATTTTNTTAGGTGGTATTTCTGGATTAGTTATCTATTTTGATTTGATTAATATTATTCATTTATCAGAAAGAGATCTTTATCAAGCTTTAAAAGGTTATGTGATTTTATTCCCAAAATTAACTATTTATTTACTTATAGTTNTAGCATTTGTAGCAATTATCGATTTTATTTGGCAAAAGCATTCTCACAATGAAAAATTAAAAATGTCAATTAAAGAGGTTAAAGATGAAATGAAGGAGACTGATGGTTCTCCAGAGGTAAAACAAAAAATNAGAAAATTACAAAGCGAAATTTCTCAAAGAGCCAGTCAACAGACATCTGCATTAGAGGATGTTAAAGATGCGTCAGTTATAATCACTAATCCAACACATTTTGCTGTAGCACTTAAATATGAAGTAGGAGAAGAAGGGGCTCCNATTATTCTAGCAATGGGNAGAGGTATGATGGCAGAAAAAATNATGGATTTAGGAAAAGAAAAAAATATNAGTATTTTTAGTAGCCCTTTATTGGCTAGAGCATTATATTTTACTGGTCAAATTGGNAGTGAGATATCTGAAAGTCTNTATGGTAGTGTAGCTGCTATTTTGGCTTATATATTTAAAGTTGAAAAAGGTCAAAATTTAGATGAACCAGTAATTGAAATACCAAATGANTTAAGATTTGATGAATATGGTAACAAAAAATCAGAAGAGGATACCTTGTGAAAAAAAGAAAAGGATTTGGACAGTTAATTATAACTATAGCTTTTGTTTACTCTGCATTACTTTGTCATTTTCATGCAAGTGAACTTAGAGAAAATGGAGACATGTTGAAAGCNATTTTATACTGGTTTTTTGGAGCAACAGCATTAGCAGGAGCATTTCGTTTTAAAATTGCATTTTGGATTGAAAGAATAATTGGAAAGAAAAATGAGTAAAAAAGTCCTATGTCANGGATGTACATATTTTTTTGTCACGTATAAGATGAGAAGGCCGTGGGGATGTAAAAAATTTGGTTTTATTTCAAAAACTCTACCTTCTTTAGAAGTTTTTATGACAACTGGTACGGAATGTGCATATAAGATAAGAAGATATACTAAAAGTAGAGGTTTAAAATGAACGATAAAGTTGATGCTGTACAGGAAAGTATTAAATTAGCTTTAGATGCAGCTGATGCTGCAACTGATGTAACATCTGAATATAATTCTGTTAGGAAGCAACACAAAATATTGGAGGATAAAGTGAAACAAATTCATAAATATACTACAGTTGTATTCGTCTCATCAATAATTTCTGGTTTTTTTGTTGTGATTGTTTCAGCNTTCCTTTTTATGCAAGGCTCTAGTAAACTAGATTCTATGACTGAAACAAGTAGGGAAGCCTTAGTTGTTTTTGCTGAAAATGTAGATACCGTTAATAAATCTATTGAGAGCTTAAACGATTCTATGAAAATTCAGACAGAATTATTACAGGTAAATAAAAGCTTAGTTTCAGTTGTCAAAAATATGGAAACAAATATNACAAAAGCTAACAAAGCAACAGTTGGAGAATTATCGATTATATCGAATTCTCTTATAAATGAACTACAAAATTTCTCTGAAAAAGCTGATGAAAATAACAAAAGATTAAATTCATCTTTCAAAAACTTTTCAATTGAAAGTAGTAAAGCTTTAGCAAAAACGATGCAGCAAATGAGTAAAAATCCAATTTACAATAAAATAATCGCAAATCAAGCTATGCAATCTCAACAAATAAATGCATTAATTAAAAAAAATAATAGTCTTGTTTCTAAAATGAAAGATAAGGCTGCTATGATTAAATATCCNTANACNNTTAAAGGTATTTTGATATGGAAAATGACGAAACATTANANAATANAAAACAGGATTCAGANGTTNCAATAAAAAATTATCTTAAAATTACTGACGTTAGAGTGTTTTCAAGGGCTTATAATCTNAGACTTAAAGAAAATGACATAATAATAGCCTTAAATGGAGANTATTTTAATTCAACTTATGAAGAACTAAAAAAAATTCTTGAAGAAAATGATGAGAACAAAATAGTAACNATTTTAAGAGANGAGANTTACTTTAATATAACAGNCAANTCCTCACTTGGGATCAAATGTGAAGAGATACAAGAAAATCATATAAAAAATTTACCCAATACAGATTTAAAAGATATTATTGATACTGATAAACATTATAAACAATATGAAGTTTATAAGAATTTTAAAAGAAATGGTGTTTTATTAAATCTTGAACTCTCATTATTAGCGAGTATAGCTCCTCCACTATGGATGATTTATCATAGATGTTGGACAATTTTTGGCTTCACTATTGTTTTTTTGATAATGATGTTTTCTGTTTCACCTTGGTTGTTTTGTATATCTTGGGTATTGAAATCCTGGTATTATGGGTTAAANCAAACAAATGTCCTGCGAAATTATTTAAATTTTAAAAATTATAAATTATTTTTAGTTCTTACTTGTANTAATGAAGAAGANGGNCAAAAAATTTGCAGAAGTTTAGATTCTAAAATTGATTTTGATTATTCATACTTAGAACCACCTGTTAAGGACGAAGATAGTTTAGAGNCTTCATAATTNATTNGAATAANNCTCATNNTTTAAAATAAACCNTTTCTCAATTGAAATTTNTACTCATAAAAAAAAGATTTAATTACTTTGGNATTATTGTANTACTTTTTTTTATTAAAAATCANTTTATAATCTTNCANAAATAAATATTGAGAAATTCNAAATATTAAAAGTATAAAATNGNANATAAATTATAAAAANTTCTAAACTTAATCAAAATAATAATTTTATTTNATATNAGATNGTCATCAATTTTCTANAGAAAAATTTAACAAAAATAAAATTNTTTTNAATNTNATCTACTTTTTGGATCCAGAATTATTTAAGTTTTGATTAAGCTTAAGATATAAATTCACTTTTTTAATGAAAATCTCATCATCTTTTTCAATAGATTTAAAAAAATTTCCAAGGATTTGTTTTCTTCTCAATATTCCTAAAAATTTTCCTTCGGCTTCAATTTTTGTATGAAAATTCTCAATTTTTTTAGTTGCAATTGTAGCTATTTTATTTTCAATAAATTCATTTTGAACTGCTGCTCTAATTCTTAAGGCTGTATTTGTTTTAATTTTACTTAATCTCATTACCAAACTTGATGTGCGTCTCATAAGGTCATCGCTTATCTCTTCTAGCTGCATTCTAGAAGGGGGAGGTACTCTGACAAGCACAAATTGAGAACCTTCTTCTTTTAATTTTGCAGGAAAGCCAGCCTCTTTTATCGTTGACATTATAACTTCTAAATTATCTTTGTTATAAGCCATTACTTCTATATTTAAAGGATTTTCTGGAGCTTCAATATTAGCAATATCTCCTAATCTTCTTTTTCTTCCTTCTAACATAACATATATACTATTAAATACAGCAACATTGGCGTCTTCTGAACGAACTGATATTAACATATCAGCAAAGTCTTCAATAGCTTTGGAAAAGTTAGATATTGCTTCAGTAGAATAACTTTCTAAATTTTCAGGATTAAGTGATTGTTCTGCCATTTAATAATATTGAAATTAGTATTTTATTTCTATTTCAATCCTTCTGTTTTTAGACCTGCCTNTTGAACTTTTATTNGTNGCTACGGGTTTAGATTCACCATAACTAATAGCCATAAGTCTATTAAGNGGTATATCACCAGATTTTGAGATTGATTGTACTACACTTGANGCTCTTGCAGCAGCTAAATCCCAATTATCTCTAAATTGACCTCCAAATATTAATGGTACATTGTCTGTATGGCCAGATACATTAATTTGACCAGTACCTTTTTCACTAACTTTAGCTATTTTAGCCATTATTTCNTTTGCCTTATTTGTAAGTTCTGCGGATCCAGATTTGAANGCACCAGCAGAACCAACTGTAATAACTACTTTATCTTTTTCTCTCTTAACATCTGTCAAACCTTGTCCAATNTCTTGTTTGAGGGCTACTTTAAATTCATCTTCAGCACTATCTGCTTTTATTTTGGTTTCTTCAGTTTTTCTTTTTTCTTCTTTTTCTTCCTTATTAATTNTATCTATTTTATCAACTAAAGCTTGATTATTTTGNCTGGCCATTGCTATTGCTTTTATTTCATTGTTGATACCTCCAATTAATACATCAGTATCNTAATTTCCNGACTTATTTCTAGCANTATCAATTGCATTAATTGTTTGTGAAACAATTTCAGAAATNTTCTTACCGTCTTTGTTTTCAATTTTAACTACAAGTTTATCATTAACTATTTCTGTTGANACATTTCCATCTAGTTTTTGTGATTTNAGAGCCTCTTGAAGCTTCTTTGCTTTTTCAACATTTTCTGAAGATTGTTTAGAACTCTCTCGTTTATCCTCTTCAGACTTAAGGTCCAGATTTTTTTGTTCTGTGTTTGTTGATTGCTGAGTCATATTGTTTGTAACAGAAGGTTCTGGAGATGGACTAAAGTTAAGNGCCAATACNGTTGTACCTCTNGGTTGTTCAACAACAGGAATAACTCTTTGAATACCNAAAGCGTTTTTCAAACTACCACTAATTTGCTTAAATTTTGGNACATTAAATTCTGCAAATGATAGTATTAAAACAAAAAATGCCATTAATAAAGTTGCCATATCAGCAAAAGTCGCCATCCATGCAGGTGCACCTGGAGGAGGACATTTAGGACATTCTTCTTCTTCTTCTTCTTCTTCTACATTTGGATTTTCTTGTGCTTCAGCCATAATAAACCTATTTAAGCAGCTTCTTCTATTTTTGCTTGTAGTTTTGGAGGTAAGTTAGCTATTAATTGATCTGTGATATTTCTAGGGCTTTCTCCTCTAGAAATATATTTTAACCCCATTACAACCATTTCTCTATATAAGGCCTCATCAGCCGAATAATTTTCTAATTTTGTAACAATTGGCATAAAAATACAATTTGCTANCATAGCACCATAAAGTGTTGTTAAAAGAGCNACAGCCATTGCAGGNCCAATTGCCTTTGGATCAGCCATNTTACCTAACATTGCTACTAANCCAATTAATGTTCCTATCATTCCCATTGCTGGTGCAAGATCAACCCAAGCNTGAAAAACACTTTTCATATTTTCATGACGTCTTACCATACCTTTNACTTCCCTATTTAATTGTTCNGTTAATTTTGTTTCATCAGCNCCATCTACAAGCATTTGAAGCCCTTTTTCAAAAAACTTGTCAGGNACTTCTTGACCTTCCAGTGCCATCATGCCGTCTTTCCGAGCAATTCCAGCTAATTCAGTAANTCTTGTGATTAATTCATCATGTTTTTTTGCACCTGGCATAAAAACTTTTACTAATGTACCAAAAGAAGCTAAAAAATCAGGTAATGTAGATCTATACATTACAGCAAAGAATGTTCCACCAATTACAATTAACATTGAAGGTGTATCGATAAATGGGCCTATACCCCCNGATGAAACCATTGCACCTGCAATCATTCCAAGTGTGCCAACTAAACCTATTAAAGATGCTATATCCATTTNTTATTCCTTATTAAAATATAAAAAACATGATTTTAGGCATAATTTCTGCAAGAATGAGACCAAAATCAATAAATTAAAAAAAAACATTAAGGTTATTATATGTATAGATTGGTATCTAGTAAATTTTTAAAATTTTTTATAGTAATTTTTTTTATAGTCTTAACCAAATTACTAATTGCTTCTGATTACATTCCAAGGGGATATTATGTAATTGATCTAAAGAATAAAATTGAATGGATGACTTGTCCAGTAGGTATGGTTTGGAAAGAAAAGACGTGTTTTGGGATCGCAAAAAAATATGAACTTAAACTTGTTCCAGAAATAGTCAAAATTGCGAATGAACAGTTAGATGGTAATTGGAGATTGCCAAAAAGAATAGAATTAGAAAGTCTTATTTGCAAAGAATGTAGTGAGGTAAAAATAAATTTAAAATTTTTTCCAAAAACTCCACCAGAACCATTCTGGTCAAGTGATAAAAATTTTTGGCAACCTAAATATAATTGGATTGTTAATTTTTTTAACGGCAATACCTTTGGTCGGTATCCATCTTATAAACCAAATTATGTTAGGCTAGTTAGAGATAGAAATTAATCATTTTTATTTTTAAAATACTCAAGAGTTTTGTAAATTGTTATTAAAAGTCCTATAAATAAGATAAAATATGCACCATTTTCTGGATTAATAAACTTTAAGTAATGTAATTTATCTTTTTGTATTAAAGCTAATAAAACTATTAAAAATACTGAAAATAAAAAAATTCTAATAATTTTACAGATTTTACATGATGTTGAAAAAAACATTAAAAAAATCTTGTCAACTTTATGACTTTTAATATTTTGAAAAAAAATATAATTTGATACATCTCATAAAGAATATCCTAATTTCTTGAGTTTGCCTAACATATTGTTGTCAATTTTTTGTATCAAATTTAATGTCAAATTATAGCTTTGATTTATTCTACTTTTTTATCTTTGATTAAAATTATATTAAACGGAGATTTGTTATGAAAATTAATCAACAGCTAAAAATAAAGCAGAATCAATCTATTATAATGACACCACAATTGCAGCAAGCAATTAAACTTTTACAGCTTTCAAATATTGAATTATCTGAATATGTTGAAAATGCTAAATTAGAAAACCCATTTATAAAAGATGATTTAAAAACACAAAAATCAGTTGTTAAATGAACATAAAACAANTGATGTAGTTGAAAATTCAAAANATAATAATGATCCNTTGAAATCTGCCAGTAATATTGAAATGAACAATACTTTTGATACTCACATTTCAGAAAATTGTTATGAATCTAAGAAAAGTATTAACAAAAATAATTTTGAAAGCAAAAATTCATCACTGACTGATATTATTGAAAATACTGAGGCTAACAAAATTTCATTAAAAGAATTTTTAATAAATCAAATAAGATTATCATTTGATAAAAGTGATCAATCATTAGCAATTTCATTAATCGACTATTTACATCCCAGTGGTTGGTTAATTCATCCAATTAATGAAATTTCAGAAGAATTAAAAAAATCTCCAACNTNTTTNCATCAACTTATTATNAAGTTACAAACTTTAGAACCAGTTGGTATTTTTGCCAGAGATTTATCAGATTGTTTGAAAATTCAACTTAAAGATCAAGGTATTTTAAATAAAAAATATGAGANTTTAGTTGATAACTTAGAATTAATNACAAAAGGTAAAATAAAATTGCTTACAAAAATGTGCCAAATTGANAATGAAAAAATTGTAGAAATGGTNAATATNATAAAAACTCTAAANCCAAAACCTGCTGAAAATTTTAATAATGAACCNCTAAGAATTTCTGATCCAGATGTTATAGTTTCAAAAACAGAAAAAGGTTGGAAAATTGATTTAAATAAATCAACTTTACCAACAATTGAATTAGATGAAGAATATATAAATGAAATTTCTGATTTAAATTTAGGTGGTGANGANAATAANTTTTCTGTAGATAAAATTGGAGAAGCAAAATGGCTTAAAAAAGCAATAGATCAAAGAAATAAAACTATNTTGAAAGTTGCNTCTGAAATTTTAAAAAAACAATTAGGNTTTTTTAAGCACGGATTTAGTCATATGAAACCACTAATTTTAAAAGATGTAGCAGATGCTATAGGNATGCATGANAGNACAATTTCNAGAGTAACAAANAGCAAATTAATTTTAACAGATTGGGGTTTATTATCTNTAAAAGACTTTTTCTCAGCTTCCATACCNAGCTCAGAGGAAAGCGATAAACANGCTGCTTCNGCAGTACGAGAAGCTTTAAAAAGACTGATATCAGATGAAGTTTCAAANAAACCACTTAGTGANGAAAAAATTGCAGATGTTNTATCTAATCAAGGTATAGAGGTTGCAAGGAGAACTGTTGCAAAATACAGAGATATGCTAAACATACCTTCAAGTGCTGAAAGAAAGAGAAGATCTAAATTACATAAATTATTATCTGCTAGCTAAAGGTAAATTCGCTAAATTTTTTAATGAGATAATTTTATTTCTANAAATCTTGTTATTTTTATTAAANATTTTTANATCTATTTGNAAAGTTTCTAATTGGTTNAATTTGATNTTTTCATTTGTTTTCAATAATCTTTTCATAATNTACCTCTATTTATAGAGTTTTGCATTATGTATGCCAAATNAATTAATATCAGCTANTGATTTAAGACTATTTCTACTTAACAATTTTCTTCCGATTTTAAAATAAATTGCCGGATTTTTTGATTTTCCATTTACAGAAATTTCATAGTGCAAATGAGCACCATCAACTCTACCAGTTTTTCCCATTTTACCTATAGTNTGACCTTCNGAGACAATCTGACCTTTTTTAACTAANATTTTTGCAAGATGACCATATGTAGTATTTATACCATAATTATGCTTAATTCTAATAACTTTTCCAAAAGAACCATGATATCCAGCAAATGTAACTACTCCNTCAGCAGAAACTCTGATATTTTCTTGCCAAGTTCCAGCTAGATCAATTCCATGATGAAAACGCCATTTTTTTGTAACTGGGTGTTTTCTTTTGCCATAATTACTGGTTACATAATAATGTTCCATAGGTGGTTTAAGTGGAATAAATTCTAAAGCATTTTTATAAATTGCTAATAAGTCTAATCTTTTTCTAAAATTACGTAAAAAATTTTCTTCATTTTGATAAGTATNTAAATCTCTATNNATTAAACTATTAATTTTTATAATNCTGTTGTCTTTNAGCTTTATATCAAGTTTTTCAAAAACTTTTTCTAAATTAATAAGCTCATTATCCAAAGACGCAATAAATCTAAAATTCGAGGCTCGTTTATCAAGTTTTGGCGGTGAAATATAAAATTCATTTTCTTTAGCTATTTTTTCTACATTTTTTNNAATATTCAATTCTTTATTTCCAGGAGAAATAATAGCTTTATCANTTTCTAAAGATTTATTTAAATTTTTACTNTTAATTTCATTTAAAGTTAAAGATTTTTCTTCGTTNATACTATATTCATCAACATCTTCTAANGGATTTATCATTTTTAAGTTAAATTTAACTTCGTTTGATTGATTTGGTAANCTNATATTTGTTTCAAANTTTATTTTATTTTGATTTAANTTTGGTTCTTCTTTAATAATTTCATTTAAAACAGAAATNCTTTCTGTTTTNAGTTCTTTAATTTCTTTATTTTTTATTGTTAAATTAGCAGAAGCTTCAGTAATAATATCTTTTTGGGCTACGTCAATAGCGGATGATATTCCAACTATTGAATAGTAAACAATGCTTGATAAACCGACGACTATAGTCAGAGCTAATGNAACATAATGAGATAGTTTAAAGCTAATTTCTATAGGTCCACGCTTTGTAAATATTAAAAATCTTCTTTCAGATAATAAGCCAACTTTTGGTTTAGTAAAAAGATCACCAAATCTGATTCCTTTTTTAACTGAAGGAAGTTTTTTGCCTAATTTTGATATAGTTGACTTGTTCAGAGCTTACTCCAATACATTTAATAATAACATAAANATACCTATGTTAGAAAATACNTGTAATAACATTAGAATAACTAAAATTTTAGAANAAATTGGATTTTTTACTGATAATTGAACTGATGGAAAATCTTTGTTGTTGTTGTTTAAAATTTCTTTNGAAGGTAACTCATTGTTTTTATTACTTTTAAATGGTTCCTGTTTCTCAAANNGATTATTTTTTTGTTNTTNTTCATTTTCTATTTTTTNAATAGCATCTAANTCTTNTAAATTATTTGGTGTTTTATCAACAAAACTTTNTTGGTCGTCTTCAAATTTGATTCGCATTTTTTCAATTCTTTNACGNATATCAATTACTTGCTCAGCCATTTTACAAATCCTATCTTTTAGTTTGGCTTAGTTATTGCACTATTTATACCAAATTGATTGTAATGTGTGCAAAACATATATATTTTANTATAAACTCAATCAACTTATTTTAAATTTTAGATTAAGGATTAAAAAATGGCAAACAAAACAGATGGTGAAGTAGAAAAATCTATCATATCTTCTGATATGAAGATCAAAGGTAAAATAACAGCCTCTGGTGGNCTCGTATTACTNGGAAATGTTATTGGTGATATTAAATGTAACAGTTTGTCTATTGAAGAAAGTGGTGTACTTAAAGGAAATATTGACGCTGAATTAGTNTCAATAGCTGGAAAGTTTGATGGACAAGTCTTATCGGAAGTAGTCTCAATTANATCAACTGGTGCTGTTACNGGAGAAGTTTCATATGATAATATTTCCATTGAAGAAGGAGCAAAAGTTGANGCTCAATTAGGGAANAAAAAATAAAAANTTTTAAATATCAAGAGGTATAATTATGGCAGAAAAACAAGCAATTCTTGGAAATGGAGCTAAATTTACAGGAAAAATTAATAATGCAAAATCAATAGAGATTAATGGNATGGTTCAAGCTGATNTAGTGACAGAGAAGGTAACTATCGGTTCTTCAGGCAATTTTAAAGGAGCAGTTAAATCTGATTTAGTTGTTATTGCTGGAGAATATGAAGGNAAAATGAAAGCAGATAGTATTTGGCTTACAGAAAGTTCAAGAATTAGTGGAGAAATTCATTATAAATCTCTTCAAATGGATAGAGGAGCTGCATTGAATTGTAGAGTAGTTCATAATTGGGAGAAGAAAGACCAAGCTAAAAAAGAAGAAATAACTGAAGAAAAAGATAATAGTAAAGAATAATAAATTTACTTTATAAAATTTATAAATNGGTGATAAAATGAGTGANACAACATATATTTCNGAAGAACTAATTATGGAAGGAACCTTAGACTCTTCTGGGTCTTCGGTTGTAATTGCAGGACGCTTCAAAGGAGAATTAAGAGCTAAAGATGTGCTTTTAGAATCTAATGCTGTTTTTGATGGTAATTTAGTTGCAGACAAGGTGACCCTAGGCGGACTAGTAAAAGGTGAGGTTGCTGCAAATACTTTAAATGTTTCAAGTAGTGCAAGAGTAGAGGGAAATTTAAAAACTAATTCTTTGTCAATTGACTTAGGGGCTGANGTTGCAGGTAATATAAGTAGAATATCTTAAATTAAGATTTGCTAGCTGTCTCAATACAATCTTTGAAAAAATTAATAGCGTCATCTTTTCCAATAAGTTTGGCCAATTTCATTGCGGAGTATCTTCCAGAAGAAAGGCTTACAGCAAGTTCATTATTTTCTAACTTTGAATAATTATT
>NZIY01000070.1 GCA_002691795.1 SAR116 cluster bacterium | reverse complement strand
ACTAAAGTTTCATATAACTTTTCACCATGTCTGGTACCTATCACATTAATAGGCAAATCTGAATTAAATAAATCTTTTAGACTTTTGGCCAAAATATCTATTGTGCAAGCAGGAGATTTTTGTACATAGATTTCTCCTTGTTTGCCTTTATTAAAAGCGTACAAAACTAAATTAATAGATTCATCTAAAGACATTAAGAATCTTGTCATATTTGGATCTGTTATAGTAATTGGTTTATTGTTTTTAATTTGAGATATAAATAATGGAATAACAGAACCCCTTGAACCCATTACATTTCCATATCGTGTTGCAATTAATGTCGTTTCACCTTCTGTTAAAGTTCTAGCCTTTGAAATCATAATTTTTTCCATCATTGCCTTTGATATACCCATAGCATTAATCGGATAAACAGCTTTGTCAGTACTAAGTAATATTACTTTTGAAACTTTATTTTGAATTGCAGCATTCATTAAGTTTTCTGAACCAACAACATTTGTTTTAAATGCTTCATTAGGATAAAATTCGCACGAAGGAACTTGTTTTAACGCTGCTGCATGAAAAATAAAATTAATATTCTTACATGCTTCATTAACACTATTAAAGTCTCTTACATCTCCAATATAAAATTTTACTCTCGGATCATTTAATTTTAATCTTAAATCTTCCTGTTTTTTTTCATCACGACTAAATACTCTTATTTCGTCAAATTCGTAATTTAAAAAATTATGTAACATTGTTTTACCAAATGAACCAGTTCCACCGGTAATTAGGATCTTTTTACTTTTAAACATTTGTCTTCACCTGAAAATTATGCATTTCTTCAATCAGTGTTTCCCAACTAGGAGCTATATATCCTGTCTTTTGTCTAAATAATGAAGAATCTAAACTTCTATCTAAAGAAGTATCTATATTCTTGATAATCTTAATATCTATCTTATATATTTTTTTTATCAACTTTAAAAGATTATATTTGCTAATTGGTTTATTAGAGACATGGAATAAACCATAAAGGTTTAAATCAGTAAAAACGAATTCTTTAACAATCCTGGCAATTTCGACTGTAGGTAGTCCTGAATATATATGATTTACAAAACCTTGACATTCATTTTTTTGTGCTAAAAACCACTCTAATAAACTATATTTATGATTAATTTGATGTCCAAAAAATGAGGTCCTTAAAGTTATTGTATTGCCATAATTAACTTCACCTAAATACTTTGATCTCCCATAATTCTCCTCTGCATCAGGTTTATCGAACTCTTGATAAAACCCCTTTTTACCTGAAAAAACACAATCAGTACTAAAATGTATTAATTTTGCATTAACAAGATCACAAATTTTTGCTAGTTTATGAGGAAGAAGAGAGTTCATCGATATCATGTTAACGTAATCATTTATATAGTTTGATTGCTTAACAATCCCTGAACAGTTTATAACATAGTTAGGTTTTAAATTTGATATTATCTCATGTAAAACTTTTTCATCTAAAATATTTACAGAGAAAATTTTATTAGAATTTATTTTTAAAGCTGATTTTGAAGAGGTTTTTAATCTTTTCACACCATAGACATCTAAGCTTTTCTCTAACAGAAAAGATTTAGCCATCACATGGCCTAACATCCCGTCTATGCCAAGTATAAGAGTTTTCATATTTGAAAACCTTTCTTATATAAAACTAAAGTATAATTACATTGTTTTTTCAATAATCTCAAATTAATTCATTCTTCATTTAACAAAAAATGCCAGGTATTATTTATTGAATTATTTTTTGAGTATAATTTAGATCTTTTAAAGCCTTCTAATGATTTTTTTTTAGATAAACTTTTATTGTTTAAAATTTTTTTTATACCATTTTCAATTTCAACTATGTTTCTGGGATTACAATAAAAAGGGGACTCCCCCCCAAACTCAATCATTGGTTGCTTGTTCGAGCATAAAATTGGTTTATTCGCAGCTAGAGCTTCTAATAAAATATTTGGACAATTTTCAACTTCAGATAAAAAGATATTTATTTCAGCATTTTGATATAATTTTGGCAAATAATCATGGTTAATATTCCCTAGCAAGTGGACTTCTTCTGCCAAGTTATGTCTCTTTATGTGATTTTCAACTTTTTTTCCATAATCTGTATTTTTGGGTCCCACTAATAACAACTTTAAATCAAATTTGCTTTTAAAAATAATTTTTGAAAAAGCTTTAATAAGTTGTAATTGATTTTTATAATACTCGAGGCGTGAAACATATAGAATATACTTTCCTTTAGGACATAATTTAAATCTTTCTTTCTTTTTTTTTTGATAAAATTTATTATCAATACCATGAGGTATGATTATATATTTATGACTTAAATGAGAGTAATTTTTCCGGATAAAATTTCTACCAAATTTTGATATATAAATAACAGAATTTGCTATTTTTAAACTTTTTAAAATAAAAAACTTAGTTAATAAAAGCTTAATTTTAAATATACTTAAAGGATATCTTTGAAGTTGACTAGAGTCAAAAGGTAACATATTTCTAAATATGGTTATTAGATTACAGTTTTTTGGAGGTCTAGTAAAACAAATGCCTCCTGGAACAAATAAAGAATTTATTTTTAATTTTTTAAGATATCTTCTTAAAAATAAACTTTGCCAAACAAACCTTATGACAGGATTATCAAGAAAAGCAAATGCTTTCAATACAAAAACACGTTTGTCTAATATGTCTAGTTTTAATTTTTTTTGGACCAAAATATAAATTTTAAGATTATTACTTTTTGGCAATGATGAAAGCAAATTGTGAATATATGTCACACCTCCACCATCACGAGCTGATAAAGCGTCTATAAAAAGGTTCATAATTTATATTATGATAAATTCCTATTTTTTTGAATAAAATTTAATAAAATGATAACATTCCATAAATATGGTGTGACGTTTCTATAACCCTTTAGATGAACTTTGAATAACTTTCTAACATCATTAATATTTATAGGAAGATTATGATATAAGGTGTTATCTTCAATTCTTTCTAATGACCATTTTTTTAGTGGTCCTTTTAACCATTCTGAAATAGGAACTTCAAAACCCTTTTTAGATCTATTAATAATTTCTTTAGGCAAATAATTTGAAGCTACTCTTTTTAAGATATATTTTGAAATATTTTTAGATAATTTATATTTAAATGGTAAACCAAGCGCAAACTCAACAATATTTTTATCTAGATATGGTTCTCTTGCCTCTAATGAAAATGACATGGATGACAAATCCACCTTTTGAAGATACCCGTCACCTAATGTATGTAATAGATCTAATCTAGATGCGTATTGTTGCGGTGTTTCATTTTTCGGCATTTTTTTGAAAGATTCATAGTATAATTCGTAAAATGGATTGATTGTTTTACTCGGATGTGAATTATGAAAATTTTTAGAGACACTTCTCATAAAACTATATATTTCTATTATGTCTTTTTTAGTTATACATTCTGAAATTAAATTTAATTTATGCGATGGAACTAACTTAAAAAGATAATGAATAATATTTCTTAAAAAGAGCGGTGATTTAAGAATCAGATGAAATTTTTCTATAAATTTGTAATAATTATAACCTCCAAATAATTCATCACTCCCATCACCTGATAGTACAACTTTAACATCTTTCCTTGCAAATTTTGAAATTGCAAGTGTTGGAAAAGATGCACTGTCTGAAAATGGTTCATCAAAATTATTTTCAAATTCATCAAGTACATTTAATAAATCAGTGTGATTTAAAAATTTAATTTTATGATCAGATCCTATGTGATTTGCAACCATTGAAGAATAATAAGTTTCATCATATTTATTATTTTCAAACCCAATAGAATACGTTTTAATTTGTGTTCTCTTTATTTTAGATGCCATGGAAGCAATTAGTGAGCTATCAAGTCCTCCTGATAGAAATACCCCTATAGGGACGTCACTAATTAGTCTTTTTTCCACAGATTCTAAGAGAAGACATTCTAATTTATCAATAATTTCACTTTCATTAATAAAATTAAATTCTTTTTTTTCAATAAATTTATTTGAACTCCACCACTCTTTGATTTTTAAATCACTTTTTTGGTTCCATAAAAGATACTGACCTGGTTTTAATTGACAAATACCTTTATAAACTGAATAGGGTGCTGGCACATAACCAGCATGCAAATATAATTCAATAGATTTTAAATTAAAATGATTTTGTAGATTTTTATTTAATTTTATTATAGGACTTGGTCTTGAAGAAAAAGTAAAGCTCTGATTTTTACTATAATAATAAAATGGTTTAACACCGATTCTGTCTCTAGCACCAAATATTTGTTTTTTCAAATTATCCCAAATAACAAATGCAAACATCCCTTCAAATTTATCTAAGCAATCTATTCCCCATTTTTCATATGATTTAAGAACTACCTCAGTGTCAGAGTTACTTTTCCAATGTTTATTATCATTTGAAAGTTGTTTTTTTAAAGATTTAAAATTGTATATTTCTCCGTTGTAAATGATCGTGTACCTACCATCACTAGATTGCATAGGTTGATCGGCATTTTTCGAGAGATCTAAAATACTTAGCCTTTGATGTCCAAATAGAGCATTTGGTAACTCAAGAATATTTTTATTGTCAGGTCCTCTATGCCTTAAGAGTGCTAAAGATTGAACAAAATCATCTTTATTTATTTTTTCATTAAAATCAACTTTACCTAAAATTCCACACATAAAAATTATTTATTTCAACATTTTAAAAAAAATTCTAAAGTATGATAGTATTATGAGTATATAACATCTAATTAAAAATGGGTTGTTCTCAAAAGATTTTATAAAGTAATTGATTGCAACTTTATATCTATTTATCTTAAAGTGAGCCATCCCAAATGAGTATAATAAAAAACCAAAACTTTTCTTTTTTTTATAAATATTTTCATTTTTAAGAAATAAATCTAAAACATTTTTGGCAGATACATAACTTTTTTCTATATCATTAGAGGCGTTGAGATCATGTATAACATTTTCTCCAAGAAAAAGCGGTATCATAAATCCATTTTCTAAACTTAAAATTCTCAACCATAAATCAAAATCTTCTGAATTAACTATTTCTTTTCTAGTATTAAAGCCATTTAATTTATTCAACAAAACTTTGCTTACTATTACTGACGAAGTAGCAATAAAATTTCCTTTAAACAATAATGAATCTAAATTAAAATCATTTTTAATCCCAATTCCTGTAATTAACTTGTTTTTATCTTTAAAGTGAACTTTATGAGAAATAAAATTATAACCTTTATTGATGATCTTCAAACATTCTTCTAATTTTGTTGGATACCAAATATCATCTGAATCAAGAAACGCAATAAAACTCCCATTCGATTTTAGTATTCCTAAGTTCCTTGATGCTGCTATTATCCCATTATTATTAAAATTAAAAATTTTAATTCTATTATCATCAAACGAGTTAACTATTTCATATGTATTATCAGATGAGTAGTTGTTAACTACTATTAATTCAAAACTTCTTTCAGTTTGGCTTAATATAGATAAGATTGCCTTTTCAATAAAATTTGCCTGATTGAAAGTTGGCATTACTACACTAAATTTGATCAAGTTATTACCTTGTAAGTTAAATTTTATTACTATATTTAAATCAATTAAGTAAAATTAAAAATTATTTTTAACATATTGCAACAATTCGTCTAATTCTTCAGTAAAATCTTTTTTTAATTTGAAATCTGTAGAAAAAAATCTTGAAATGTCGTAATCAAAAACAATTTCATTGTTATTGGATACTGAGCTAGCATAATTAATTTTTACATTTTTCAAAAATCTTTTAGATCTTGATTTAATTATATTTGCCACATCAGAAATCTTAAGGGTTTTATTTCCACCTATATTAAAAATGTTATATTTTATTGAACTATCAAAATTGCTTATAATATGATTAATTGATCTACAAAAATCAGTCATAGTCATAAAATCTCGCATCTGAGTTCCGTTTGATTTAACCAAAATATTTCCTGTTCTCATAGCTTGATTTGTAAAATCATTAAATACAAGTGACCAACATTCACTTAAATTGTTTCTCGGAGGACCAAAAACATTTGATAATCTTAATAAGAATAGATCTAATTTTGATTTTTCATTTAATTTTAATAATTTATCTTCAGCTAAACTTTTTGTATGAGCGTAAGGTCCAACTGGTTTTTTTAGACAATCTTCATTTATTTTTGAAACTAAATTATCTCCATAGACATGAATACTACTTAGAAATATAAATTTTTTAATATTATACCTAGTAGCTGATTCAAAAAGGTTCAAAGTATTTTGTACGTTAAATATTTTAGCTTCATCAGGATATTTTAAACAAGTTTGTGCATTCATTCCTGCTAAATGTATAACAACATCCATATTACTGCATGAATTTAAAATATCATTTGTATTGTTCCAATTAATTTTTCTTGATTTTATTTTTTTATTATAAAAATTGATATTTTTTCTTGAAGACAAAAAAAGTTTGTTTGTTTCAAATCTTGACAAATAATTTGCCAACCTTCCACCAATATACCCATTACCTCCTGTAATTAAAACATTCATAAAATTAATTAATCAAAAAAGTATTTTAATATTTCCATTTCACCCAGGGAGCTTTTTTTCTTGAGTATAAATCATTAAGAATTTGATGTTCTCTTCTTGTATCCATAGGATGCCAAAAACCGTCATGATTAAATACCATTAATTGTTTTTGAAAAACTAATTCATTAATTGGTTTATCTTCAAAAACTAGGTTGTTGTCATTATCTAAAAAATCAAATAATTTTTTGTTTGCAACAAAATATCCACCAGAAATCCTGCCTGAAGTAGTTTGAGGTTTTTCATTAAATTCAGTTATAATATTATTTGAACTTCTTATTTCACCAAATCTTCCAGGTGGTCGAACACCAGTGACTGTGAGTATTTTTTTATGTTTCTTATGAAACTGGGTAAGTAATTTTAAATCTATATTTCCAACACCATCACCGTAAGTAATAAAAAAATTTTCATCTTTAATATATTCCCTTATTTGAGATATTCTTGACCCAGTCATATTGTCAATACCTGTATCAACTAAAGTAATTTCCCAATTTTCTTTTACTTTGTTATAAAGTTTATCTAAACTAGCTTTATCCCCAAGTTTTAAAGTAACATCATTTACATATAAATGATAATTATAGAAAAAATCTCTAATAACATTTCCTTTGAAACCAAGGCATAAAATAAATTCATTAAAACCAAATGAAGAAAAATATTTCATTATGTGCCAAATAATAGGATAATTTCCTATCTTTAACATAGGTTTTGGAACATTTTCGTCAACATCTTTAATCCTTGTTCCAAAGCCACCTGCTAAAATTACAACTTTCATGTTTTTACCTTTTTAATTTAAATTTACCAAAAAAAAGGAATTGCTGGGTCGTTAATTGGCATTTTTAAACATTCTTTTTCATCATACTGCAAAGTAGAACAGTTAGCTATAATTGTCTTTTCTTGAGCAATATTTTTAAAACTATACCAAACACCAGGAGGTATTGTAATTAAATAATAATTAACTTCAGATAAATTTAAGATTTGCAATTTATCTTTCGACTTACTTTTTGTTCTGCCGTCAAATATTACTAACTTTACAAAACCATGAATTACAGAAAGGTTAGAGACACTTTTTTTGTGGCTATGCCATCCTTTTATAATACCAGGGTTTAAGGTAGAAAAATATATTTCACCAAAAGATGAAAATATTTCAGAATCTTTTTTTAACATATGCATTATTTTTCCTCTTTCATCAATTATTTGTTTCAAAGGAGAGATAATTAAATTTTCAATTTCACTTTTAAATTCATTTTTTGTCATGCAATTCAATTTTCTTTTATTTATTTTTTTGTATTGATTAAATCATAATATTTTAAACACATTTGATATGGATTAAATAAAATGTTCGCTCTTTTATAACCTTTTTCTATAGATTCATTTCTATACTTTTTATTGTTAAGCATTTTAATAATTTGATTAGAGTAAGATTTATAATTATTTTTTTTAATAATATTTTCAAAATTTTCTTTACCTAGTACCTCTTTAAATGCTTCTAAGTTGGTCGTAATAACTGGTTTTTTTAACATCATTGCTTCCAAAGCCACAAGTCCAAATGATTCAAACTCTTGAGACCCTAGTAAAACTAAATCAGATTCAATTATAAAAGATGTTGCATATGGAACAAAATCTAAAAAATGTATTTTATTATTTTGCAATGTTTTTAAATAGTTGAAATAATTTAAATCATTTTTATTTCTATGCCCTACAAATACTAAGTGTACATCACTACGAATTTTTAAAACTTCTTTAAATGATTTGATTAAAAAAGAGTGACCTTTTCTTCTTTCATAAGTAGCTAAAACTAAACATATTTTTTCATTATTTTCTATATTTATTAATTTTCTTAACATTTTTTTTGATTTTTTTTTCGTTGGATTTAAACCATGGTAAATATAAATAATATTTTTTATATGGCTTAAATTTTTTCTTTTTCTTAAATATTTCTCACTAACCTGAGAGACACACACGAAATGATCAACAGACATTTTCAACCAATGATCAAAGAAATTTTCAAATCTTGATGTTAAAAATCCTTTTGGTTGTACTGCTAAATTATTTACATTGTGAATGTTATTATTTTTTCCTAGTCTTTTCCAAACTATATTTGCTAACCTTGAAGTGTCTCCTCCAGGATATCCTCCATTGGCTACAATAAGAGAACTTGCTTCAATTTTTGAAAATGCCTTTTTAAGTAAGAAATATTGGTACAAAATTAAAGTAATTCTTAAGAAAACTTTTATTAAAAATAAATTAGGAAACTTTTTTATCAATTCATTGTATAAAGGCACATTGAAAGAAATTACTTGATTTTTTTTTTCAATATTAATTTTAAAAAAATCAATGGCAGGATGATTTTGGTTAGCTAATATAATGAACTTATCTTTTTTTTCTGGCCAATAATTAATTAAATTAATTATAAACGTATCAACACCACCCCTATGAAGATTTTCAAGATAAATTAAAATTTTCATAATTACACTAAGTTATACATTTCTTATGATTTAATTGGTCCACTCCAAACCTTTGTTTTTTGCACGTCTGGAATAATCAATAATCTGTTTCAACGTCACATTGAACATGTCTTCATTTTTATTTATATAATGCTCTTGATACCAGTCAGCTGTCATTTTTACAGTTTCTTTAAAATTTAAAGAAGGTTTCCATTTCAGATCGTTAAGTGCTTTATCACAATTTAATTTTAAGAGTACAGCTTCTTTAGAAATTTTTATTTTATCATTTGAAGCTTCATAATTAACATTTTTCCAATTTTTTTTAAATTCAATTACTAATTCTTCTACTGTGAAATTATTATCCGAGACAGGCCCAAAATTAAAAGCTTCTCCACTTTTGAGCTCTGAAAGATAAAGTTTTTGAGCCAAGCTAAAATACCCACTTATTGGTTCAAGAACAAACTGCCATGGTCTAGTTGAATTTAAATTTTTGATTTTTACTTTTTTATTTTGTGACCAAGCTTTGATACAATCTGGAATAATTCTTGTTTCACTCCAATCACCTCCACCAATAACATTTCCTGCTCTTCCGACAGCGACTTTAAAATTTTTATATTTTAAAAATGTTCTGAAATAAGAGTTAATAGCTAGTTCTGCCATGGCTTTAGACGATGAATATGGATCCTTACCACCAAGCTGATCAATTTCTCTATATCCCCAAATCCATTCAACATTCTCATAAACCTTATCGCTTGTAATAAAAATAGTGATTATGTCTCCTTTATAAAGTCGAATAGCTTCTAGCATATTAACTGTCCCTAGTGTATTAGTTTTATAAGTTTCAAGAGGTTTATCAAATGATTTTGATACAATTGCTTGAGCGGCAAAATGGAAAATAAAGTCAGGCGAATTCTCATTAATTATTTGGTTTAATTTTTTAA